>CALRLS020000004.1:0-35914 GCA_943368815.1 Cyanobium sp. NIES-981 | reverse complement strand
ATAAAGCTGTCCGATGTTCATACGAGAAGGTACCCCAAGTGGATTCAATACAATATCCATTGGTGTTCCGTCTGCCTGGAATGGCATGTCTTCATCACGTACAATTCTGGCAACAACCCCTTTGTTTCCGTGACGACCCGCCATCTTATCACCCACTTTCAGTTTACGTTTTTTAGCAATATATACTTTCGCTAATTTCACGATACCTGCAGGTAACTCATCTCCAACTTCCAACACAAAGCGTTCGCGTTTGAAACGACCGATTACTTCACTGCGACGAGCCAGGTAATTTTTGCAAAGGGCAACAATTAATTTATTGAGTTCCAAATCATCTGTCCAACCGTCAAGAATCACATCACCTAAAAGGTTTACTTCTTCTGCAACGTTGTACTGACTTTCATCAACATAATTGTTTTTATCCGGGAACAGGTTATTAGCAATATTCGAACGGTTGAATTTCACTCCTTTCGATATTAACTCATCACCAAATTTATGTTTCACGCCCACGGTTGTTTTTCCGTCAATCAACTCTGTGATTTTGTCCAACATTCTCTCACGAAGATCAAGCAAGTGTCTGCTGTGTTTCTTCATCAAAGCTTTCAACTCGTCTTTGTGTTTCGAACGCTCTTCTTTACTTGGGCGGGAGAACAATTTTGTATCAATAATCACACCGTCCATTGAAGGTGGCGCTTTCTTGGAAGCATCTTTCACGTCACCGGCTTTGTCACCAAAGATAGCGCGTAATAGTTTTTCTTCCGGTGTTGGGTCTGACTCACCTTTTGGTGTAATCTTACCAATCAGAATATCTCCTTCTTTTACTCTTGTACCTGTGCGAACGATACCGTTTTCATCAAGGTTTTTAACGGTTTCTTCCGAAACGTTCGGAATCTCAGCCGTTAATTCTTCTTCACCACGTTTCGTATCACGTACTTCCAGTTCGTATTCTTCGATGTGAATAGAAGTGAAGATATCTTCACGAACTACTCTCTCAGAGATTACAATCGCATCCTCAAAGTTATATCCCTGCCAAGGCATGAAGGCAACCAACAGGTTACGACCTAATGCTAACTCTCCACCTTGTGTTGCATAACCTTCTACCAGAATCTGACCTTTTTTCACTTCCTGACCTTTCAATACGATTGGACGGATATTGATACAGGTATCCTGGTTAGTACGACGATGCTTGATTAACTCATATGAAGTCAGGTTGGTATCGAAACTAACTAAATTTTGCTCTTTAGTCCAGTTATAACGAACCTTGATAATATTGGCATCTACGTATTCAATCACACCATCTTCTTCAGCTACTACCAAAGTACGTGAGTCACGAGCCAGACGGCCTTCAAGACCTGTACCTACAATCGGAGCTTCAGGGCGTAATAACGGCACAGCCTGACGTTGCATGTTCGACCCCATCAGGGCACGGTTGGCATCATCATGCTCAATGAAAGGAATCAACGATGCAGCAACCGATACAATCTGGTTAGAGGCAATATCCATGTAGTCAATTGATTCCGGCGTTTTCATCGGGAAGTCCCCTTCGTAACGACATTTCAAAGTTTCTACAGAGAAGTTACCATCTTTATCAACATCTGCCGTTGCCATCGCAATGTTCTTTCCATCTTCTTCTTCGGCAGTCAGATAAACCAGTTCGTTGGTTAATTTACCATTCTCAATTTTTAAATATGGTGTTTCGATGAAGCCCATACCATTGATTTTGGCATACGTACAAAGCGACGAAATCAAACCGATGTTTGGTCCCTCAGGCGTTTCAATCGTACATAAACGACCATAGTGGGTATAGTGAACGTCACGAACCTCGAAACCTGCACGCTCACGGCTCAAACCTCCTGGTCCAAGGGCTGACATACGACGTTTGTGCGTAATTTCAGCCAGAGGGTTGGTCTGGTCCATGAATTGTGATAGCTGGTTGGTACCGAAGAACGAGTTAATAACCGACGAAAGCGTGCGGGCATTAATCAAATCAACCGGTTTAAAGTCTTCGTTATCACGAACGTTCATACGTTCTTTGATAGTACGTGCCATACGAGCCAAACCTACACCAAACTGGGCGTATAATTGCTCTCCTACGGTACGCACACGACGATTCGACAAGTGATCAATATCATCGACTACCGCCTTTGAGTTGATAAGGCTGATTAAGAACTTAACGATTTCAACAATATCTTCAGTGGTTAATACCCCTGTTTCCAATGGTGTTGTTAAGCCTAATTTTGTATTTACACGGTAGCGACCTACTTCTCCTAAATCATAACGTTTGTCAGAGAAGAACAAGCCTTGAATAATTTCACGGGCTGTTGCTTCATCAGGTGCTTCGGTATTACGTAACTGACGATAGATTTGCTCAACGGCCTCTTTTTCAGAGTTTGAGCTATCGCGTTGTAATGTATTATATATAATGTTGAATTCAGATACGTTGGCATCTTCACGGTGTAAAATCACCGATTTTTGCTCTGTATTCAGAATGGTAGCAATATCGCTTTCCGAAATAACAGAGTCACGCTCTAAGATTACCTCGTTACGGTCGATAGATACTACCTCACCTGTATCCTCATCTACGAAGTCCTCAGTCCATGTTCTTAAAACACGGGCAGCCAGACGACGACCGATAGCCTTGCTTAAAGCATCTTTTGTACCGGGGATTTCTTCTGAAAGACCAAACAGGTTAAGGATTTCTTTATCAGAACCAAAACCGATGGCACGAAGAAGCGTGGTTACAGGGAATTTTTTCTTACGGTCAATGTAAGCATACATGACGTTGTTAACGTCAGTAGAGAACTCTATCCATGAACCCTTCATCGGGATTACACGGGCAGAATACAATTTCGTTCCGTTGGTATGCTTACTCATAGAGAAGAATACACCCGGAGAACGGTGCAATTGTGACACGATTACGCGTTCGGCACCGTTGATAACGAAAGACCCTCTTTCGTTCATATAAGGGATATTACCCAGGAATACTTCCTGTTCGATTGTCTCGAAATCCTCGTTGTCAGTGTCGTTACAAATCAAACGTAATTTGGCTTTTAAAGGCACGGCATACGTCAGACCTCTGTCAATACACTCATCTACTGAGTATTTTGGCGGGTCAATAGTGTAATCAACAAACTCCAATACGTAGTTCTCGCGAGAATCGGCGATTGGGAAGTTTTCAGCAAACACATTGTAAAGTCCTTCTTTTTTGCGGCTTTCGGCTGGGGTGTCAATCTGGAAAAAATCCTGAAATGACCTTACCTGCACATCCAGAAAATCCGGATAATCTACCGAGGGCTTTACCGTTGCAAAACTTTTTCTACCGGTTACTTTCAGACTCAAGGCTTTGAAAAGTTTTAAGTTTATAATTTTTTTAAAATGCTGTTAAGTATCAGCGACAAGAAGACCCATACTCCTGAACAAAGAGTCTTTTACTTATGCTAATGCTACTAAACAAGCTGAAAATATATATTTCGTAGTGAAGAAGATGATTGGCCCTGTGCAACTGCCCTACGGAAAACAAGTTGTGTATCGGACAAAAATCTCATGAATGATAAGCGTTTTAAAGAGAGTATCACTAAATAAGGTGCGAAATTATATAATAGTAACTAAAAATACAAATTTTTATTATATAAATATTTGTATTGTAAGAAATATTTTTCCATAATGTTGATTTTCAGGATTTTCCGACGATTGCATAATGCAAGCGAATAGTTTGTGACGCGAGCCGGGCGACGGTCGCTTTCAGCTCGCGGTAAATATGCAAAATATCACAATATCTGCGACGAACTGGAAGTTCACGCCACAAATATCCTTCTTTCCATTTCATCATCCCATAAAAAAGCCTGACCTTTGCATTTTTTATGATATAGATATTGACAACATGAAATACCATAGAGTATTAGTAGAAGCCATTGTGTATGCCCTGCAACAGATTTTTATTGAGGGTCGTCAGGCCGATAAAGTAATTGAATATGTATTGAAATCGAATAAAAAGTGGGGTAGCCGTGATAGGGGTTTTATTGCCGAAAATACCTATGAGATTGTACGCTGGTGGCGGCTTTTGAAATTTGTTACTCAATTATCTGGTTCCACCATAACAGATGAAGCTCATTTCTGGCAGCTGTTTGCTGCCTGGCGCATTTTGCAGGGTGATAAATTGCCTGACTGGCAGGAATTTGCCAGGGTCAATGCCAAACAGGTATCAGCCAGATTGGAAGAAGCACAGCAAATCAGAAAAATAAAGGAATCAGTACCCGACTGGCTAGATGCTGTTGGCGAACAGGAACTAGGCGATGAATGGAATGCAGAACTACAAGCCATGAATAAACAGGCTCCGGTGGTATTACGCACTAATACGCTTAAAACCAGTCAGTCAGATTTACGAAGAAAATTCCATGAACTCGGTATCGAAACCGATACCCTTGCTAATGTTAATGATGCTTTGGTTTTACAAAAAAGAGCCAATGTTTTTTCGACGGAAGCCTTTAAAAACGGCCTCTTTGAAGTACAGGATGCCGGAAGCCAGTTAATTGCTCCTTTTCTGGAAGTACAAGCCGGCATGAGGGTAATAGATGCCTGCGCAGGGGCCGGAGGTAAAACGCTTCATCTGGCAACACTCATGGAAAATAAGGGCCGAATCATAGCCATGGACATAGAAGATTATAAATTACAGGAACTACAAAGACGTACCAGAAGAAACGGTATCGGTAACGTAGAAACCAAACTGATTGAAGCGAAGACGATTAAAAGGCTGAAAGAAAGCGCCGACCGTCTGTTACTCGATGTACCCTGCTCAGGTCTGGGTGTTTTAAGACGTAACCCTGATGCAAAGTGGAAGCTCAAACCTGAATTTCTGGAGAATATCAGGAAAACACAGAGTGAGATAATCAGCAACTATTCAAAAATGCTGAAACACGGAGGCAAAATGGTTTATGCAACTTGCAGCATTTTACCATCGGAGAGCGAAGAACAGGTTCAGAAATTTCTTGCTGAAAATTCAGATTATCAGTTAATCAAAGAACAACGCACCTCTCCGGCTACCGATGGTTTTGATGGTTTTTATATGGCACTTATCGAACGAAAATAAATGTATCACGAGACTAGCCGTCCGCTTTTCAAATCATATAAAAAAAGAGTAGCACCGATAATTCATCAATGCTACTCTTTATCATTTAACAACCTGAAGGTTATTAAATACTTATCTTAAATACTTTTCTTTTTAGAAGCGGCATTTTTGGCTGTGCTCAGCAATTGGTCAGCTTCTGTATATCCTAATACTGATTTTACTACCTTACCATTATTCGGGTCAATAAAGAACAGGGTCGGATAACCTCTTACTTCATAGATACTCGATAATCTCATACCCTCGTCGCTTTCCATATCAATGGCGGCGTTAACAAAGTTCTGGTTAAAGAACTCTCCCAATTGTTTATCAGGAAATACTCTTGTCTGAAGCATCTTACACGGGCCACACCAGGTTGTGTAGGCATCCATGAAAATAAGTTTTTTCTCTGCCTTAGCTTTTTTTATGAGTTCTTTCCAGGAAGCTTTTTCTTCAAACTTAATACCTGTAGAGGCGTGTTGAGCAAAGGTTGATAAACTAAGTAATAGCCCGAGGGTAGTAACCAATAATTTTTTGTTCATTTGTTAAAAAAAGATTTGAATTTGATACAAGATTAACGATAAAACTTTGGCTTTTAGTTTCTTAGCCTAAAAAAAAGCAAATTTCGAACCAGAATATTATTGCCAGTCATCAAATTTTATTTTGAGATATGGATATACTATCCGAAATTTCGATGAATAATCTCAGTAATCCTCTGCCCTATGAAAAAAATATTCTTCTTTTTCCTTCTATCCTATACAGCCTTTGCTCAATCAAGTCAAAACAAAATTGATTCAGTAAGGATATTACTCGAAAAGGCTTTTAATGAAAAGAACTCTGCCGGAATTTATGCGTTGGTAGGAGAGTCGTTCCGTAAACAACTATCGGAAGCAGATATGAAAAGAGTAGTTACTCAACTGAATGACCAACTAGGAGCATGGAAATCATCTGAATTCCTGAAAAATACAGATGGCGTAGCGCATTATAAAGGTGTATTTGAAAAAGTCAATCAGAATGTATTTTTAAGTCTGGATAAGCAAGGCAAAATATACACGATGCTATTTCAACCCTATACCGGCGATAAACCCAAAAAGGATTATACTGTAGCATCAGATAATAAAATGGTTTCGCCTCTGGATTTGAAAGTAGATAGTGTGGTAAGACCCTATATTCAGTTAAAACATACGGTTGGCATTGCCCTGGCTATTATCAAAGATGGGAAGGTATACACCTATAATTATGGTGAAAGCAAACGGGATAATAAACAATTGCCGGACCCGGATAAAACCTTGTTTGAAATTGGCTCCATCAGCAAAACCTTTACGGCCACTCTATTAGCCGATGAGGTGATAAAAGGCAAAATGTCACTCGACGACCCCATCAATAAATACCTGCCGGATTCTATACCACGCATGGCTTATAAGGATGTACCAATTACGCTTAAAACCTTATCGAATCATAGCTCGGGTTTCCCGCGCCTGCCAATAAATCTATATAAAAAAGGCGACCCTGCAGATGACCCCTACAAAAACTATGATACGCAACGGATGTATAGCTATCTGAAAAACTTTAAGCCCTATCGTGAAGTAGGCCTCAACTATGAGTATTCCAACTTTGCTGTTGGCCTCTTAGGAAATATATTGGCTCTACAAAATCACATTACTTACGAAAAACTCTTAGAAGAGCGCATCACGGGGCCTTTAAAAATGAAGCATACATTTATTACCATTGCCCCGGAACAGGTTCGGAATTTCGCACAGGGCTATAATGAAAAAGGAGAAGCGACTTCTCCATGGGATTTAAATACCTTAGCAGGGGCTGGGGGGATACGCTCTACGGTCAATGACCTGGTAAAATACATCAATGCCCAAATGGTAAAAGCCCCTGAAAAACTACAAAAAGCCATCGACCTGACCCATCAGCTTACTTTCGAAAAAGGCCAGACCATTGTCGGCTTAGGCTGGCATACTATCAAAATGAAAACCCGGACGGTTTTCCAGCACTCAGGCGGCACAGGAGGATTCAGAACGTTTGTAGCTTTTGATAAGGAAAATAAAATTGGTGTAGTGGTATTGTCTAATACGGCTGAGGAAGTAGCGCCGATTGGGCTTGAGTTGTTGAAGCATTAATTACAAGTAAAAAATGACCTGAGACGAACTTATCGAATTGGCAAGAAAAATTGTCAATTGTCAGGGAACAGAAGAGGAAATAGATAAAATGTGTGATATTTTCAATAGAAATGTTTCTCATCCAAATGGCGTAAATCTTTTCTATTATCCTGAAAATTATGACAAAAGAAAACATACTATTTCAGAATATAAGCCTACTATTGAAGAAGTAGTCGATAAGGCATTAGACTTTAAACCAAAAACTTTTTAAATACCGGGTATCTCTCAATGGACCCTCACTGGGTGATTGTGTCGTGTTCAGTGCTTCTAATGGTATTACTTTCTTTGTATGGAAAAGAAACCTGTTCAATGTAGATTATTCGAACAATTGCTGGCTACTCCGGTTAGCGCATATAATTACGCCGGTATTGTGGGTGACCTTCGTACGCATGGTATTACCCCAAGGTACACTCATTGATTTATTCAAAAAATAATCATTACGTTTACTCTATAGCGAATGGGCTTGTAACTCTTACTGTTTAAAACAACTAAAGAATACAACTTGACACCTTTAGATAAATAAATGAAAAAATAAAAGTCAAAAATTTTGCAAAATAATCCCATTTTACTTCCTTTGAAGAATCTTATGTTAAGAGATTAATCGGATAAAATCGCCCGATTTGCCTTCCATTATTCCTCTTATCAATAAACAAAATAGAATCAGCTAATATTTAAAAAATAAAGGCTGATTTGAAATTACAACATATTGCTGTCTAATTTTTCACCTTTAAAACTTTTGTTGACCTAATTAATGAATTCTCAGGTGTATCCGGTTTATTTTAATAGAAAACTACATCCAAACCGGTGTTCCTAACACTCGTATTCTGTACTGCAAGCAGTATCCAGAATAAACCAATAAAGCAAATAACTGTAACATATCTGGTTCATAAGGCCTAAGCCACAAATAAAAAGGCAACTGATGTGGCTTAAAAGCTGAGCAGACGGAAACCGTACGAGGATATCCCTCCGTCTTTAGCTCTTGATTGTATTATTTATTATCAAGGCCTTTATCCAACACATGAATAAATATCTTTTCGCATTGCTTTATTCTATTACTGATTAATTATTCAAGGTGTTTATCACAGGTCTTTTTAAACTGTGTTTCTTTGATATTATCAAATATTTCTGTTTTTTCTTTTTTAACCTTTAAACTTTTGTTGAATTATGGACGAATTCCTAGGTATTATTAAACCTTTTACTGGTTACGCTTTTGTACCTGTAGGCTGGTTGCCTTGCGATGGAAGAACCCTATCCATTTCCGGCAATGAAGCTCTTTTTACTGTTATCGGCACGACTTATGGTGGTAATGGCGTAAATAATTTTGCCTTACCTAACTTACAATGCCGGGCTGCTATAGGCACCGGACAAGGGGCAGGTCTAACAAACAGAGCTCTTGGTCAGAGCGGAGGAGTTGAAAATGTGACAATAAATCTAAATACATTTCCGGGGCATACGCATGCGTCGTATGCACTTACTGTTGATGCGGATTCTAGTGACCCTGCAACGCGCTTTTTAACCAAGACACCCAATGACAGATATTGCATAAAACAAGGAAACGACTTTGAGGTAAAAATGGCAAACGATATAATTTCAACCTCCGAGGGAGGGTATCATTCTCATGATAATATGCCTCCATACATGGCAATTAATTACATCATTTGTGTGCAGGGTTTATTTCCTGTGCGTCCATAAATTATTGTAAGCCAACTTTCAACTTATTTATAAATTACCTTAACAGATTAAATAAAATGGATGAATATATTGGAACTATAAAAATTTTCGCTGGCGACTATGCGCCCCTAAACTATATGAAATGCGAAGGCCAGACACTGAAAATAAAGGAAAATGTGGCACTTTATTCGCTGTTAGGAACAACTTATGGGGGTGATAAAATAAATACATTTATGCTGCCCGACCTGAGAGGTCGACTAATCATTGATCCGGGACTGGGATATATTAATCCCTACGACCATAATTCTAGCAACCTTAGCTACAGAACACGTGGAGAAAAAGGAGGTGAAGAAAAGGTAACACTTACTCTTGATAATATCCCACCTCATACGCATACTTATAGCGCTTTATCTGGCAACCGGGAATCTCGTTATCCTGAAGATAATTACCTGGGTAATACAGCCAGTGATTTTTATGCTGCGGCAAAGCCAACTGATACATTAGTTCAAATGGCAAAAGGAGCAATAGGCTATATTGGTGGGCAAGCACACGAGAATATGCCTCCCTTTATATGTCTTACCTACATTATATGCGTTGTTGGATTATATCCTGAGAAACCGTAACCATTGCTTTTTGTAACTATTTTCAAATCATTCGGAAATTATCAACTTCTTATGGGCTCTGAGCGAAAATTATGATTAAGAACGCCTTAATTATCTTTTATAACAGATAATTACCAGATGACCTAACATAAAATAGGGTTCATGTAAGTAATAATTCCCGCCTTACTTTAAAAAATTTAAAAACATGGATGAATATATAGGAATGATTAAAACTTTTGCCGGCTACTTCGTACCATACGGTTATTTTGAATGTGATGGGCGGTCTCTTAGAATAAATGAATTTGCCGCTCTGTATACTTTAATTGGTACAAGATATGGGGGCGATGGAGAAACTTACTTTAATCTGCCTGATTTAAGGAGCCGCTCAATAATTGGTACAGGTGACCAATCAGGTCTAACACCACAAACACTTGGGGAAGCTGGTGGAGTAGAACAGGTTATGTTGACTCAAAGTCAAATACCCCCTCATAATCACCCTTATAATGCACTAACCGGCCCAAGAGAAAGTAAAGACCCCACCAACAACTACATTGGCTCGGCCGGGGGAAACTTCTATGCGAGAAAAGACTGGGATGACAAGCTTATACAAATGAATCAGAACATGATCAGCCAGGCACCGAGTAAAAGCCTTCCGCATAATAATATGGCTCCTTTTTTATGTATTACTTATGCCATTTGTTGGAAAGGGGAATATCCACCAAGACCAGACTGAAAATCAGAATAAATATATCCTGAAAACCTTGGAAAATCAATTCGAAATGCATTCGGAGAATGAAGTACAGGCAAAAAAAGCCCGGATTAAGCCGTCAATGAAAGCCCTTAATACGACTATAAACGCTGGAGGTACCGGCCACCAGTGAGGGTGGCACGGGTGTTCCGTCTTAACAAGATAAACTACCATTAAAAGGGAGATTAATATTGACGGATACACACTGGAGAATGGTCGTGATGGGTTCAGTGCTTCTAATTGTATAGTTTCTTTAGTATGGGAAAGAAACCTGTTCAATGTAGATTATTTCAACAATTGCTGGCCGCTCCGGGTAGCGCAGGTAATTATACTGGTATTGTGGGTGACCATCGTACGCATGGCATTACCCTAAGGTACACTTATTGATTTATTCAAAAAATTATCATTACGTTTACTCCATATCGAAGGGGGGGTTAGCCAGGCCAAACCCCCTTCTCTATGGAGTAAATTATCTCCTTTCTATTAACAAGGGCAATCATTAAAATTGTCATTCTTACTGTATAAAACTGCTAAAGCACACAGATTTGTGCCATTAAATAAATAAATGGAAAAATAAAAGTCAAAAATTTTGCAAAATAATCCCATTTTACTTTCTTTGAAGAATCTTATGTTAAAGAGATTAATCAGACAAAATCTTCTGATTTGAAATTACAACATATTGCTGTCTAATTTTTCACCTTTAAAACTTTTGTTGAACTAATTAATGAATTCTCAGGTATATCCGGTTTTTTTAACAGAAAACTACATCTAAACCGGTGTTCCTACTACTCGTATTCTGTACTGCAAGCAGTATTCCAGAATAAATCAATAAAGAAAATAACTGTAACATATCTTGTTCATAAGGCCTAAGCCACAAATAAAAAGGCAACTGGTATGGCTTAAAAGCTGAGCAGAAGGAAAACCGTACGACGATATTCCTCCGTTTTTAGCTCTTGATTATATTATTTATTATCAAGGCCTTTATCCAACACATGAATAAATATCTTTTCGCATTGCTTTATTCTATTACTGACTAGTTATCCAAGGAGTTTATCACAGGTCTTTTTAAACTGTGTTTTTTTGATATTATCAAATATTTCTGTTTTTTCTTTAAACTTTAAACTTTTGTTGAATTATGGAAGAATACCTAGGTGTTATTAAACCTTTTGCAGGTGTCACTTTTGTACCTGACGGTTGGTTGCCTTGCGATGGAAGAACCCTATCCATTTCCGGCAATGAAGCACTTTTTAGTGTTGTCGGCACCATTTATGGTGGTAATGGCGCAACTAATTTTGGCTTGCCCAATTTGAATAGCAGGGCTGTTATAGGCACCGGACAAGGGGTCGGTCTAACAAACAGAGCTCTTGGTCAGAGCGGAGGAGCTGAAAATGTGGCAATTACTGTAAATACATATCCGGAACATACGCACGCTTCTTATGCACTTACTGTTACTGCGGATTCTAGCAATCCTGCAACGCGCTTTTTAACTACAACGCCCAATGACAGATATTGCATAAAACAAGGCACCGACGCTGAAGTAAAAATGGGAAACGATATAATTTCAACCTCACAGGGAGGGAATGCGCCTCACAATAATATGCCTCCATACATGGCAATTAATTATATCATTTGTGTGAAGGGCTTATATCCTGAGCATCCATAACTTATCGTAAGCCAACTTTAAATTTATTTATTACATTACTTTAACAGATCAAATAAAATGGATGATTACCTTGGAGTTATTAAAATTTTCTCAGGCAACTATGCGCCCAGAAACTTTATGAAATGCGAAGGCCAGACAATGCAAATAAACGGAAATCAGGGTCTTTATAGCCTTTTAGGAACAACTTATGGTGGAGATGGCAGAAATACATTTATGCTGCCAGACCTGAGAGGACGACTAATAATCGATTCGGGACAGGGATACGTTACTCCCGGCAACCCGAGTTCTGGCAACCTTACCTATAGAGCACGTGGACTAAAAGAGGGTGAAGAAAAAGTAATGCTTAGCCTTAGTAATATCCCACCTCATACGCATACATTTAACGCTTTATCAGGAAACCGTGAATCTGCTAACCCTCAAGATAATTACCTGGGTAATACTGCCAGTAATTTTTATGCAGAGGCAAAGCCAACTGATACATTAGTAACAATGGCAGCAGGAGCAGTAGGCTCTATTGGAGGGCAAGGACACGAGAATATGCCCCCTTTTATATGTCTTAGCTACATTATATGCGTCTATGGACTTTATCCTCCAAGACCGTAAGCATTGCTTTTTACTACTATTTTCAAATCATTCGGAAATAATCAACTTTCTTAAGGGCTCTGAACAAAAATATGGTTAAGAACGCATTAATTATTTTTTTAAGAGATAAATACAAGGTGACTTGACATATAATTAGATTCAAGAATCCGATATGGAAGTATTAATTCCGACCTCACTTTAAAACATTTAAAAACATGGATGAATATATTGGAATGATTACCGCGTTTGCCGGCAACTTTGTACCGCAAGGTTATTTTGAATGCGATGGGCGGACTCTTGACATAAGACAATACACCGCTCTGTATTCTTTAATTGGCACTACTTATGGAGGTGATGTTACAAAAAATATTTTTAAAGTGCCTGATTTAAGGAGCCGCTCAATAATTGGTACAGGTGCCTTACCTAGTCAAATTGCTAAAAGACCAGGTCAATCTGGTGGAGAAGAAAAGGTTTTATTGACTCAAAACAATTTACCTCCTCATAATCACCCTTATAATGCACTAACCGGTGCAAGAGAAAGTAAAGAACCTGCCAACAACTACATCGGCACGGCCGGGGGTTTATTCTACGCCAAAAAAGACGCTAGTGACACACTAATACAGATGAACGCGAAAATGATTGCGGGAGCCCCAGGTGCCAGTCTTCCACATAATAATATGGCTCCTTTTTTATGTATTACTTATGCCATTTGCTGGGATGGGATTTACCCACCAAACCCGAACTGAAAATCAAAATAAATATATCGTAAAAACAATGGAAAATCAATTGGAAATACAATCGGATAATGAATTACCGACAAAAAAAGCCTGGATTAAGCCGGCAATGAAAGCCCTTAATACGTCTATAAACGCTAGTGGCACCGGCACTAGCGAAGGTGGGACTGGGGTACCGTCTTAGTAAGATAAATTGCCATTAAAAGGGAGATTACATCAGTCTCCCTTTTTAGATTTTCCGGTGTCTTAAGTCTCTCAATAATTTTCTTCGTGTCTACCATGTTACTTTCTAAACCTGCAGGCAGGCCCTCTTTCAGAAGCTGGTCAATAAAAACTTTGTTTTTATATCTTAAATAAGGCATAACTGCACTAGTTTTATCGTCTCTGGACAGGACATATTCCGGCAAAATGCTTTTTAGAGATTTTCTTATAAAATTGCGTTTTACTTTTCCGGGTTTAAACAAATCAGCAGGCAACAACAACAGATATTCGAGCAATCTGATATCAGCCATCGGGTATCGGCACTCACTGTTAAACCTTAATGCATGCAGGTTTTCTGATTCGAACCTAAGCGAAGTAAAAGGCCTCATGATTCTTGAAATCAGGAAATGTTTATATGACCTTAAGTTCAGGCCGTATTCTTTATCGGGTAAGTCTTTCAGGTGTTCAATGCGAAGAAAATCAGAATCAATTTCTTTGTTTATCGCACCTTTATTCATCTTAAAACCGAACAATCTGCCCTTTAAACACCTGAACAACGATTTGTAAACATCAATATCAAATTTCAGAAGTTCTTTCAGAACTCTTGAAAGCCTGCAACAATACCATATATCATCCATCCATCTTGTGCCATAATCAGTTACTAATTCATCTCCTGCAAAACCGCTGAGTTTCACCCGACAGCCAGCCTTTTGCATATTTTCATAAATTGCGTTCTGCCAGGTAGTATATTGCTTGTTCAGCCCTCCGTGCACGCGAATGGTTTCCTGTAATTCATCCAAATAATTAGTAAACGGATGTCTGTTTAACTTAAAGATGTTCTTTTTCTTAAATCCGAATGAATCCAGCAGTTGGTTCTGTATATTTTCTTCCTCAACATTTTCTTGCGCTGCGTAGAGTCTGCCCTCTTCTGATTGTACTAAAGAAAAAGAGAATAGATTTTCAAAAAGTGTCCTGTCGGCAGATAGTACCTCGTTGATCATACAGGCAATTGTAGAAGAGTCAAGCCCGCCGCTTAACTCCAGCCCAACGCCAAAAGACTCTAAACCCCGCAATCTGGACTTAACCGCTTCAAAAAACAACTGATAAAATTCGCGGTAAACTTGTTCTTCATCTACGGGTTCTTCAGGAAAACACGGCTTTAGCTCCCAATATTTTGTAATCTGAACTTTATCGGTACAATATAACAGATAATGGCTTGGCTCTAAGCGGAAAATATCATGGTAACAGGTGTTCTTTACATTTAAGTACTTCAGGATATATGAACCATGAAGCAAGCCGGCGATGTATGATTTTTTATAATTCAAATCAATAAATGACAGGCGCTGAAAAGCATTCAAATCTGTTGTAAACAGGATTAGATTATGCTGGCAGGTATAAAACAAGGGCTTCACACCCAGATGGTCTCTGGCCATAAAAAGTTCTTTTTGGTGTTTATCCCAAACCACAAAAGCAAAATCTCCTATAAGGTGCTTTACACAATCATGCCTGTAGCAGGTGTAAGCCGCCAGTATATATTCATGGTCTGAAGCCTCCAAAGGGGCTTCAATATCCAGTGTACGGGCCAGGTCTTCCCTGTTATCTATCCTGCACGATGCCGCTAATACGTATCTGTCGTTCTGGCAGATAGAGATAGTATTGGCAGCTTCAGGCGTATTGAATAAAAACTTATTACAGATAAATACTGAATCTGATTGATAAACCCCCTGGGCATCTCCCTTGAAAAAATCCAGGGATTGTTGCATATTCAAGCCTATCTCAAAAACATCATTAGAATCATGGAAGCTAACACAGCCAAAAAATTGTGACATAATTTATAATAAAACGATAGATGCAGTTAATCGAAGAAGGATGAGGTTTTAATTTTAATATAAAAATACGTAATTTGTAATAAAATACAACAATGCTACATGGCTAATAAGTTTACTGCCTATGGAATTCCCATTATTTCGTCGGTTAATCTGCCTGCTTTTATTGCGTTTCCTGATGTAGATCACGGGGTAAAACCTATTGACGTTAAAATAGGGAAAGTACCTGATATGCTTACGAATGACCCGGCGGAAAAAAAACCTTTTTCTGTTTTTAATGAGCATGAATTTTTATACAGAGTTCCCCGAGTGGCGCGTTATTACATCCATCACGGAGAAGAAATAATTATTGAACCTGAATGTGATCATCAGGAAGACATCCTGCTTTATTTTTACTCAAATTGTATGGCAGCGGCATTGTATCAGAGAAATCTGATTCCTTTCCATGTATCCGGCGTATTTATTGAAGACAATAAGGTTCTACTTTTTGCTGCGCCTTCGCGCACAGGTAAGTCAACCACTTCGGTAATGTTACAACAAAAAGGCTACGCACCTTTTACTGACGATACCGCCATCCTGAACGTTGAAAACGGGAAATGCTATGCTTATGCATCCTACCCAATGATGAGGTTATGGGGAAATACTGTGGCCCAACAAACCCTATACCATGAATCAGATAAGCAGCAGTTAAGAAAGGATTCAACGATAAATAAATTCGGTTTTTCTTTTCACGACAGGTTTGTAGCAGATAAGGCAGAGGTATCGGGTATAGTACATCTGAATACAGATGGAGATGAGATTAAAATTGTGAAACTTAATGTTGAAGATGCACTAGAGGCATTGTCGAATAGTATGTATAGAAAGCAATGGATTAACGGGATGAAAAAACAACTGTTGCAGTTCAGACATTTAACGGCCATTGCCAATGTTTTACCAGCCTGGAAAGCCACCCGGCCCAAAAATACGCCCACTTTCACGAGTTTTGCCGATGCCATCGATTCACAGATTATAGCTAGTCTAAAACAGAAAGCAAATTTTATAAACTGATGGAATTGACCAATAGCAATGAAACATATACGTGGTCTGATACACAGGCGATTCCACAAATTGTGTGGCTGGCATCTTATCCTAAATCTGGCAATACCTGGCTTCGCCTGTTCTTGTCTGTATTGCTGAAAAGTAATGAGTTTAATATTAACACCATTGAAACAGATGGTATTTTTTCGAACAAGACAATTCTGGAAGATATTTTAGACCTTGAATCTGATTATTTAAACCCGGAAGAAATAGAGAGTTTTAAGAGAATTACTTTCTCTTACCTTTCGGCAAAAGGTAACAAACTGCATTATTATAAAATTCATGATGCGTTCACGTTTTCAGAAATTAATGGCCTGCCGATAGTACCCGAAATGGCCTCTAAACTGGCTATTTATTTAGTGCGAAACCCACTGGACGTGGCGTTGTCTTTGGCAAACCACTTAAATATTACCATAGATATTGCCATAGACAGATATATGACAAATGACAAGGGGGCATTTGGAAAAAAAATAAACACGAGTAAAAAACAGTTTTATCAACGCTTAAGCACCTGGTCAATACATGTTGAAAGTTGGCTGAAATATCCATCCTTCCCGGTGCATTTCATCAGGTATGAAGACATGAAAGCCCAGCCTTTTGAAACATTCAAGAGTGCTGTAAACGCTATAGGGCTACAAGTAACCGATGACCAGATACAAACAGCAATTGAAGCAACTACCTTTGAGAAATTGAAAAAGCAGGAGGAAGAAAATGGTTTTAATGAAAAAATATGGGCAACCAACAGTTTCTTTTTTAAAGGACAGGTAGGTCGTTGGAAAGAGGAATTGACTGAGCAGCAAATAGAAAAAATTCGAAATATTAACGAGCCAATGATGCGGCATTTTGGTTACTGGTAAAAATTGCAAGAATATGGCTTTTACACTCAACGAAAATAAAATATTACTTTCTCTATTGGAAGACTAGGTGATGGGGGTATTGAACCTGTTTAAACTTATTTCTTTCGCCTGGTATCTCAAAAAACCCTGGTTAATGATACCAAAGTAGCTGAGTTGAGAATTGAGTATTATTAATGCTGATGATTAGGGCTATGACAAGCCCTTTTGTGGTAGTACCAGTTTAAACCGTAAGCAGACGCCATTAATAGACCACCTGTTACATTAAAAAACATTTCGTAGGCTTGCGGGACGAAGAATATTCCCAGGATATTGAAAGCTAAAGCAACAAAAAGGAGCTTAATCGGAGTGGTGTTTCGGTGGTTTATATAATCTTTTCTTAATAAGTAAATAGCCAAAGCTGCACTTACAGCTATCAGAAGAATTTCTGATTTTTCGCTGATTGCATTTTTACCTAAATAGGGCAATGAAGTAAGAATGAATGGCATTGCCAGACAATGTATCGTGCAAAGTATAGATAGCCACAGACCTACTTTATTGAGATTATGATAATGAGTGAATATTTTTCGCATAGAAATGAAAAATTGTGCCACCAGGTGATTGCATCACCGGAACCGGACACAAATATACAACTAATATGCAACATCATTGCAATTGTTTTAGTTCATTCTAAAAATCTAAAGATTGCCTTTAAGGCTGAACCCCTAGTTTTATCAGGTTATTGCGGGCATCTACATAATTCGGGTTGCGCTTCATTACTTCTTTCAGGTCTTTTATAGCCCCATCGGTATCGCCCAGGCTGTAACGCGCCACGGCTCTGTCGTTATAAGCAGTATCTACTGACATCCCCAAATCTATCATGCGTGTATAATCATTGTAGGCTTCTTTAAACTTATTGGCTTTCAGGTTCGCAAAAGCACGCATACCCAGATAAGCAGTTTTGTTCTCACCCATGTCCATCGCAGTCGTAAAATCTTTAGACGCCTGTTCAAAATTACCTGCATCACGATTGGCTATCCCACGGTTATAATAAGCAATGAATTTGCGATGCTCAGGCGATTTATCGATACTCTTCTGATAAAAATCCAGGGCTTTTTTGTAGTCGCCTTTCAGATAATAGGCATTGGCCAGGGCTCCCATCAAAGCATAAGATTCCACCCCTTTTGAAAGGGCATACTCACCATATAACAAGACATTATTTATTTCACCTGAACGACCATAATGGTTGGCCAGGTTTTCGTTCACTACCGGAGAAGTAGGCTCATACCGATATGAATTAGCAAATAAAGTACCTGTATCTTTATAGGTAAGTGTCTGTTTATAAGTCAGATACATAAAAACAACTGCTACTACTGCGCTTCCTCCCAATATCAGGTTCTTTGCCTGTACTTTTTGGTTGAGAATATAAAACACTGCGAATATTCCACCAAAATACGGGATATAAGAATACCGCTCAGCCAGTATTGCTCCCCCTACCGAAAGGAATTGCAATACCAGAAGTATCGTAAAGAAGAAAAAGAAAATACCAAAGAATATAGCTTTTTGACGTTTATAGGCAAATACACCCAAACCTAGTACAATTAATGCCCAAAGAGGGGCTGTAATAAATTGCATTGCGTTGTAATCGCCAGTACCAGGATACCCATAGAAATTATGCTGATTGATAGGCACGAACATCTTTAATATATAAACCAGAAAACCATAAAACCCAAATTTCAGTTTTGTGCCCATCGTAAATACATTAGCAATGGCCACGTCGGCAGTCATTTTCTCAATAGTGCCACCCAGATTCCCACCACCTTGTATATGTACTGCCAAAGCACCAAATATCAGAGCAATGATAAAAAACGGAATTTTTGAGATGATATTCTTAACCGTAATGAATCCTCTGTCGTACCAATAATCTATCAATAATAAAACCAAGGGTAATACTACCGCCATCGCTTTTGATAGACAGGAAAGAACAAAGAAAACAAAGCAATAGATATAATATTTACGCTGATTTTGCTCCAGATATTTGACATACTGAATACAGGCAAGGAAGAAAAATAATGTATATAACACGTCCTTACGCTCTGATACCCAGGTTACAGATTCTACGTGCATCGGGTGGATACCCCAGAAAAGCGCTACCAGAAAACTCACCAGCATATTGTTTTTGGTAAGCTGACGGGTAAACTTAAATATCAATAAGGTATTGGCTAAATGTATAAGTGTATTGACAACAATAAAAGAAGTGGCACCCTTACCAAACAAAGCCGAATTGAGCCATAAAGAAGCCATCGTAAGCGGATGGTAGTTCAGCGCACTTTCAACACCTAAGAGGCGAATCAGGTTGGCAAAAGTAGGGTTTTGTACCATGATGTTTTCTGTTACATACATGTTATCATCCCATAGTACAAAATCATTGGAGAATCCGGCCCAGAACGCTATCAATACCGCTATTCCGATAATAATAGAAGCAACAACGGGGTTCAACGATAAGCCATCATTTGCTGATTGAATTGAGATGCTTGCCGCTGCTTGGGTAGGTTTTGTTGAAGATGAGGGAGTGTTTTGCTTAGGTTTTTGCTTATTCTTAGCCATAATAAATACTATTTGGATTCTCGTAGCGAATATAGCAATTTCTTTGCCAATTACGCAAAACGAAAATGGTGGGTACTATGACAATACCCACCATTCTACCTTTTAAAATCCTTCTTTCTCTGCTTCTGCTTTTTTCTTTGTCTCTTCTTTTTTCTGTGTCGGGTCTTTTGGTACTTCTGCTAATTTCTTAGGGTCAGTCTTCTTGGCTTTCGCCGTTTCTTTGATGCCCTTGTAGGTTTCCAGGAACATCTTGCGGAAAAGAATAGCTTCTGAATAGTCAACTGCAATTACCTGATAGCTCCTGTCTTTTTTCTTTTCACCTTTGGTTACCAATGCATTGAAGGCATCATCAGAAGAGATAATACCCATCTCGCCTTCTTTATATCCGAAATAATACCAGTTTTCACCTGATAGCTCCAGGAAGATATACATTTCATCAACCCCGATAGGATTTTTGCGGATCTCTACATAGCCATCAACCATAGCATTGATGTCCGTTTCGCCGATATTTGAAATCCCAAGCTTACCTACACTTCTATAAGCATTCTGCTTAGGCTCCCACATCAGTTTCAAATTACTGAACACAATCGTATTGATAAACTTAGGTGAGAATTTAAACAAGGGCACATATTCTTTAGCCGAACGCAATTTATAGTCTTCTATGTCTTTGTCGCCTACTATATTGCCAATCTTTGAAATCAGTTCAGGCGAGTTCAATTCTATTGCTGCTTCATTAACTCCTAAATCAAGGTTAGTTTTCACGATTTTGGTTGCCATATTAGCCAGAATTGGCTGAGCAACCGGGAAGTTGACCAACATCATGGTATTGAACTCATGTTTGGCCGAATCAAGCCGCACTTTGGCAAAACCTGATGTCTGCAGGTATTGTGCCAGGTCTTTGCTTAATAGGTTAAAATTACCTTCCAGATTAATAATGCCCTTGTCTTCTACCAACTCATACTTATTGCTGACAGTTATTTTTTCGCCGTCCGGTTTGATGCTGAACAATTTATTAGGTTCATCCCGACGCAATACCCCGGAACTTATGAAAACATCCTGGTCTTCTTCTGTTTCTTTAGCGGAAAGGAATGTCGGATATAGTCCATTACTTGATGCCGTTGTTCTGAAATGTAAACCCGCAAATAACAACGATTCGTTGCTTTTCAGGTTCTTATCAACAGTAATCGCAACTTCTTCCGATTTATCTCCCTTATATGGAATCCAGTAACCGCCCAGTTTCGGATATTTTTTCAGGACTGGCAAGACAAAACCATCTAAGCTCAGGTTTTTGACAGGCGCCAGCATTGAAATTTCTCCCTGATAGATAATTTTTGGAGACAGGTATAAACTATCCCGTTCTTTTACAGTAGCATGGGCAAAGGTTGAATAATTTTTCTCTTTGGTTTTCTTCCCATCCGGTGTTGCTGCTGCTACACTTGTTTCGCGCACCTCAAAATCACCCATTTTGATATTGAAAGTATCTTTCTTCACATTTACAAACTGATAAGAGGCATCTCCGGTAAATTTGTTTTTAGAGAGAATCTGAATATTACCATTCCGTAGATTATGATAGGCATTCAGGGTATCAATAGTTAAGCGGGCATTTTTGAAAGGCAGAATCTCTGCATCTCTGCGGATAGCCACCTGGCCTTTATCAGGAATAATTCTGGCATCGGCTGACTTAATAAATGGTACACCACCAATATTAAAGGTCATCTGCTCAATATCATACACGGCCGTGCTACCGTTAAAGGCAAGACCCTCCTGTGCTGCATTCATTGAAGTAAATACAGATGTAGCCACATCGCCTTTCATGCTTATCTGTTTTTTCTTGATATTCCATTCGGCGCGGTCTATATTGGTTTTATAGGCGGCATAAGGGAAATCGAAGGAAGATTGCAGGGTACTATCATTAAAATTGCCTTCGTTGGTAGCAATGTTTACAATGCTAGTATTCACATTGAAGTTCACATTTACATTTCTACCCAACAGCACGGGCTTAGAAGAAGCCGTAGCCGATTTGATACTAAACTGAGATTTATCAGCAACAAAGCCCTCTTTATTAAATTTAAACTGGTCAGAGCCTGTTTCTGAATCGGTACGAATCAATTTACCAAGACCAAACAAGCCTCCTTTACGCACCAGTATCTGACCTTTCAATGAAGACGACCCTGCGTAAAAATTAAAGCCCTCTTTAGAAGCAATCAGCATCGAGTCAGCTTTAGGCAGCCATTTCAAAGTATAATCTTTGATTTCTACCTGCGGAAAATACCCAGCCCCCGCTTTAGTGGTTTCAACTACTTTTCCCTGTTCACCCATAGCCATTAAAGAATCGGTAGCGAAGAAAATTTCTTTGGCAGTAAGTGTTGCTGCAAGATGGCTGATTTCTCCCTCCGTATGAAGCCCTTTACCATCCATAATAAGCGCCGAAGCAAACTTAACTGAAGTCTCATTGCCATATACAGGAGATTTGCCTGTAGGTACTTTATGAGAAAAGCCGATGGTTGTATCAGGCATGATACGGAGTTTATCTTTTAATGGCTTGAATATATTGCCTGAAAAGAAAGTACCCGCAAGCTCCATGTCTCTCACGTTCAGACTATCGAAATCAATTTTAGGCACTTCAAAGCGTACTTCCTTGTTATAGGCTCTTTTTCCTCTGAAATCATCATCAAAATACACAATTACACCCTTGTCTATTTTAAGCATCGGGTATTGCGGCAAAGAGAGTTTACCTGATTTGTTATCCGGTTTATTGAGATACAAAACCCCCGGATTATCATATTTTATTCTTCCGCCAATCTCTCTTCTTCCACCTTTGGCATATACAGCCGGAGGAGTAAAAGTAATGGAGTCTATCTTTGGCAGCGAAAGGATGTATTTTTCATAATCGAAGACTAAGTCCTGTCCTGAAAACCGATAGTTTTTAGCCTTGAACTGCCCGTTGAAAGTAAAGGTTCTGTTTTTACCTATTTTTACAATTTTATCATAAGGTGCAATGAACGCCCTTAGCGAATCACTCAGATTAAAGCGCTTTATACCTCTGATTATCAGCGTTTTATCAGTCAGATTCAAGGTAGCATTGGCGGTAGAGTCTTTACTGTTACCATAAATAGATGGGATAATAATCTCATCAAAATCTTTTTTGCCTGTATTTGCTAATAGATAGTGCTGCCCTTTTGGCGTGATATTATAGAGGTCGGTAGATGGATTATAATAAATAAAGCCTTGCTGCACTGCCACCATCAAACCGGATTTCAGCACCTGCGGTGTTATTCTGTTATTATTAAAAGCGGCTACATCAGCTACACTAAATGTTGGTTTATTGTTCTTTTGTACAAAATTTGAGGCCACCAGAAGAGGATTAAATCCTCCGCCACTACTTAGGCCTGTCAATCGTTGAGAATCAAAAAAGTCTAAAGATTCAAAGACAGCAGGAATCTGTGTTCTGCCTGATACTATGTAAAAATCCATTTTCCCCTCAACCAGACTCCATCGCATGGCGTCACACTTAATACTCATCTGATGGTAGCTGTCGGTAAAAGTAGCATCTTTAAAACCTCCGGCCTCAACCTTATTCAGGCGAAGAATGCCATCAGCAGGCACATAATGGAGCTTTACAGCAGGGTGATAGATGGAATCCTGACCAATAAAAGTAACAAAACTGGCTGCCTGGGCACTGATAAATGCATCATTGATTTCAAAACGGGTACTGGCGGTTCTAAAAGCGGCCTTACCTTCTTGTTTTACTGTAATAGTAGAATAGCCATTCTGTACGGATGAAGAGAAAATTCTCTTACCTATAATTGAGAACCCTCCTTTGTATTCGATACTCTTGTCTATATTCTTAATGAAGGCATCGCTTTGATACGACATAAAACGAGGATAACTGGCCTGTGCATTTTTAGCCCGTTTCTCCCCTTTAAATTCCAGTACACCTTTGATAGGCGCTGTGAGGCGCTCTGCATAGGTCAACATTACATCTTCTGCTGTAAAGCGCGGGTTGCGGACTTCAAAAGTGTAGTCAGCTAAGGTCGCCGTTATCTGCGGTAAACCGAGGCTTTCCCAGGTGATAGTTCCACCCTTTCCTACAAAAGTACCCTCTTTCAAAGCTATGGCTCCCGAAGTTTTGGCAATAATAGCCGAGTCACTGGCAGTTGCCATAATCAGGTCTACATTGCTTAACTCTATGGCTACACCACCTAAAACAGGCATTGGCTTTTTATCAAAATTCTGTAGGGGTTCGTTAGCATTGCTTGTTACTACTATGCCCGGTTTATCCCAGTCATCGAAGTATTTTGAGTCTTCTGCCGGAGTCGGAGTAGTAGTACCGTTAGCAGGATTTGGTTGAGCAGGAGTGGTTTCCTGAACCTTATTGTCTAAAAATTTAAAATCAAAAGTACCACCAAGGGCATACAAACGGTTAAAACCCGAAGCATAGATTCTTCTCTTTTCTAAAAAATCTTTAATGGTCTCAAAAATTCTGGTAGATGTTTTTGAATCATAGAGCTCAACGCTTTTCTGGGTCATATTCAGGAAATTATCCAGTTTCACCTCATCATACTTTTCCTGGTCAATAAGCTTGTCTATTATCAAAAAGAAATAATAAAACTGCGCCATTTTATGGCCTTTGGCACCCATTTTTTTAGCGGTATTCATTAGAACTGTTTTCTGACCGGCACTAAAACGGCTTGCCCAATAAGACTCAAATTTATTTCCCATCGCAATGGCAATTGCATTGTTATCCGTTGCCATTACTGTTTTTATCTCGCTGATAAATGTTTGTGGATTGTCCGACAACCTGATTGACTGTGCTTTTGCAGAAAATGACAAAAGAATCCCACAAAAGAAGATGATAGAAAGATGCCGCATATAGTGAAAGAGCGAGAGTGTTTCAAAATTTTTTTCAGCCAAATAATCTTTGAAAACAACCCCACCCTGACCCTCCCCAACAGTGGAGAGGGGAGCAAAAGTCCCTCTCCCCACTGTTGGGGAGAGGGATTTAGGGAGTGGGGTTGAAGCCTTGCCAACGGTGCGCCGTAGCGATAGTCTTTGGTGCATTTTTCTTTTGAGACACCCTCTTTTTAATTTACTGACTATTAAAAACGACTGCCGCCCAGTTATTCTTGCTTAGTTGAGCTATTTTTTTTAGGCCAACCGATTCGGCAACCGCTTGAATATCAGCTATATCTTTTTCATAAAAACCACTTACAATTAAGTCGCCTCCTTTTTTAAGGAATGTCACATAGACAGGTATCTGACTGAGCAGGATATTCCGGTTGATATTGGCCAGCACAATGTCATATATATCCTTAGGCTCGTCTTCAATCGTGCCTTGTCTTACACTTACGTTTGATACATCGTTTAGTTGCAAATTTTCGCGTGTATTCTCTACAGACCACTCATCAATATCAAAGGCGTTGATTTGAGAAGCTCCCAGCTTTGATGCCAATACAGCCAGAATACCCGTACCCGTGCCTACATCGAGTACTTTTTTATTGGCATGGTCAATATTCAATTGGTGTTCCATTACCATCGAAGTAGTCTCGTGATGGCCTGTACCAAACGACATTTTTGGGGTAATGATAATTTCATAGGGGAAATCAGGCTTGGGCTCATGGAAATCAGCCCTAACATAAATCTGTTCTCCTATCTGAATAGGCTGAAAATTCTTTTCCCATTCTTCATTCCAGTTCTGGCGGGCTATCTTTTTGAACTGATAGGAAATGGCTGTGCGTCCTGCATAATCTTCCAGCATTTGCTTCACAGCCAGATCATCAAAAATATCTTCCTGAATATAGGCTTCCAAGCCATCGTCTGTTTCAACAAACGATTCAAAGCCCAATTCGCCTAATTCTGCCATCATAATTTCGACAAAATCAGTCTCTATCTGTAGTGTTAATTCTATATAATCCATGCCGTAAAGTTCGGAAATTCTCCGGACTAACAAAGAAACTGTTTGTTTAATCATTTTGAACAAAACTTAAGATTAAACAAACAGCTTCAAAGAATTTGTATCAAAGAACCTGTTTAAAGTGTTATTGGCACTTTTACTTCGGTGTTTTCCCAACGCAATATCATGTCACTGCCACCTGCTGCCGGAGCAAAATTAATTTTAAATTGCTCTACTGTTTCAGCAGTTTTGCCAGCAGGTACATTTACTCTCATCACATCTTTTGTTTCGTCATACATGGTTCCCCACTGACCTGTGTCGCTGTTGATGATGATTGTCCATGCATCAGGGTTCGGGATTGTCCAAAGCGTATATTTTCCCGCTTTTAATGATTTATCACCAATTTTCACATCTTGCTTTACCTCAAAGAGAGTAGCCTCGTTTGCGCCTGTTCTCCATACTTTGCCATAAGGTACCAGTTGTCCGAAAATAACACGGTCTTTTTTATAGGGTTGGCAGTAATCTACTTGAACGGATAAACCATTCTGGTCAAATTTGGCTGTATCAGCAGGGCTTTTACTTTTTGTGAAGGTCATATAACCGAAAAAAGCAAGGGCCAGAACAACCACACTAATCAGGATAATTTTTACAGTTTTATTCATTTTCGTAAGGTTTTAAATTTGAAAATATAATATTCAGAAATTACATTAAAGTCCGGGATTAAGATTGAAAAATTGTTTCCGGTTCAGATGTTTTACAGGTTCTTTAAAATTAAATAAAGTTTTTTGCTGATTTCATTTCAGAAAACAACAATTTTGCATCTGAATATGGCAGACAGTTACCGTAGGAGTAAATTGTAAAAAACTAAAGCTGAAAACAGATAGTTTTTTCGTTTGAACCATCAAGCCTTGGTACTGAAATATTCTGGTAATGGAACAATTTCCCTTAAAAGTAAGGTTAATTAAATAAATCTGAGAGATTAGCCGGCAAAAAATTAATACAATGCTAGATATTATTCATTTACTACCTGATTCTATTGCAAATCAGATTGCAGCAGGAGAAGTTGTGCAAAGACCTGCTTCTGTAGTAAAAGAATTGTTGGAGAATTCGATTGATGCCCGTGCCAATACCATTCAGTTGATAGTAAAAGATGCTGGCAGAACACTTATTCAGGTCATTGACGACGGAATAGGTATGTCGGCAACTGATGCCCGAATGAGTTTTGAAAGGCATGCCACCTCAAAAATAAGAACTGCTGACGATTTATTTGCTATCCGCACCATGGGTTTCAGAGGTGAGGCCCTGGCCTCTATTGCCGCTGTAGCACAAGTGGAAGTTCGTACGCGCCGCGACCTTGATGAGGTAGGCACCATGATTCGGATTGAGGGTTCGGAGTTCAGAAATCAGGAGTCTGTTTCTTGTTCTAAGGGAACGAATTTTCAGGTGAAAAATCTGTTTTTCAACGTACCTGCCCGACGTAACTTCCTTAAATCGAACCCCGTCGAGATGAAACATGTATTAGATGAATTTCAACGTGTTTCGCTGGCTCATCCTGAAATTAATTTTACGCTTTATCATAACGATGTAGAGGTTTATAACCTCCCTGCTGGTAAATTAAGCCGGAGAATTGTGGATATTTTTGGCAAAACCTATCGGGAACAATTGGCCGGTTGCGAAGAAGAAACACCCTTTCTGAATGTTGATGGTTATGTGGGCAAACCCGAATCGGCTAAAAAGGGACGTGGAGAGCAGTTTTTCTTTGTCAATAAACGCTATATCAAGCATAATTACCTGCACCATGCTGTTCTAAGTGCCTTTGAAGCAACTATACCCGAAGGAAGCAGCCCGTTTTATGTATTGTTTTTAGAGATTGATCCATCGCACATTGATATCAATATTCACCCGACTAAAACCGAGATAAAATTTGATGATGAACGTGCGGTATATGCCATCATCAGGTCGGCCGTCAGACGGGCCATAGGTGTTTATAACCTTACCCCCACTATTGATTTTGAGTCCGATATTAATTTTGGTAATATTACATCCACAGGTCGGTTTAATGATATGCCAACGCCTATTAATCCGGGCATAGCTGATTTTGAGAAATCCCGCCAGAATTCGGGTATATCTATGCCACCTGCAAAAGACGATGCTTTCAGAGAAAGAATTAACACCGAGAACTGGAAAAAGCTTTTTGAGGGCTTAGATGGTTTCAAACCCAATAATCAGGCTAACTTTGATTTTCAGCCTACTGATTTCCAAAGAGACTTTCAGAAGAAAGAACCTCTGACTCTGGGGAGTAAGGCCAATGATATTTCCGATGAAAGCAGACGATTAGCCGAAATAAAAGATATCAGCGCTATTCAGATTCAGAACAGGTTTATTGCAGCGCAGGCTAAAAATGGTTTGATGCTGATAGATCAGCGGGCTGCTTATGAGCGTATTCTATATGAGAAGTATTATAACAATCTGAAAAATAAAAATTCGTTTACTCAACAATTATTGTTCCCAAAAACTCTTGATTTATCTGCACCTGACTTTCAGTTGGTAATGGAAATACAGGATGTTATCAAGGCTTTGGGGTTTTCGTTTGAAGAATTCGGACAAAATACTATTAAAATCACAGGTGTACCGCCCGAAGTACAGGAAGAAAACGAAAAAGAGATTTTTGAAGGACTGGTGCAACAATTCAAAACCAACCAGATTGATTTGCATCTGGACAGTATAGAAAACGTGGCGCGTTCGTTCTCAAAAAAATCTTCTGCCAAATATATTGGCGAACTATCAAAAATTGAAATAAATTTACTGATTCATCAACTTTTTGAAACGGCTGTTCCCACTTATACCCCTAATGGTGAACCAATTATGACAATATTGTCGTTAGAGCGGTTAGCCGACCTGATAATTAAAAAATAAAAGAAAAGCTATGTTTTATTTAAGCCCCGTTGCGCGTAATTTACTGATTGCTAATGTTGTAGTATTTCTTCTAACGAAGTTTTTCATTCCAGAATATCTTGTTGCTCAATTCGCTTTCTTTAATCCGATTCTACCTGGAAGCCCTGAATTATTGAATCCGAATTTCAAGATATGGCAACCATTAACCTATATGTTTCTACATAATACTAGAGATTGGGGGCATTTATTGAGCAATATGCTGGGTTTGCTAATTTTTGGGCCTGCAATCGAAACATTTTTTGGTTCTAAACGTTTTCTTATATACTATTTGATTACCGGAATCGGCGCAAGTTTCATTTACTCTTTGGTAAATGTTTATGATATGCTGCAATATCCGGCTGATTCAGAAATATATGATTTATTGGCAATAACGCCAATGGTCGGTGCTTCTGGAGCTATTTTCGGAATTCTGATAGCTTATGGTTATCTTTTCCCGAACAACGAACTGATTATTTTTCCGTTCCCTATACCGATTAAAGCTAAATATATGGTTACGCTTTATGGTTTATATGAGTTATACTCAGGTATTCAGGGTACATCAATGGGCATAGCCCACTTTGCCCATCTTGGTGGCTTATTAGTTGGGTTTATTTTGCTAAGATATTTTAGGTTTGGGAAGCCCCAATATTAATTTATTATGTAAATTTGTTTAAGGAAAAAATAGCGGTGGCAAATTTTGTAGAAGACATAAAAAATCCTTTCCGTCGTGGAAATACATTGGTGCAGCTAATGCTCATCAATGCGATAGTTTTTTTGTTTTTAATTCTGACAGGGGCTATTTTATCCTTCTTTCCACAGGGAAATGCCATTAATGCCGCTATCAATGAAAATGTTCTGCTGATTGCACCTGTCAGGGAGTTTATCTGGAAACCCTGGACACTTCTTACCTATTGTTTTACCCATTATAGTTTCTGGCATTTACTTTTCAATATGCTTACCTTATTCTGGTTTGGCACCTTGGTACAGGAGTTTATCGGTAGCCGGAAACTGATGAATATCTATATCATCGGTGGTATATTCAGTGGTTTAATCTACATTGCTATTTATAATTTACTATCGCTTACACCTCAGGTTAATAATATCAATTCTACGGTTTTAGGAGCCTCTGCTGCCGTATGCGCCGTCATGTTTGCCGCAGTAACACTCCTGCCTGAATACGAATTTTATTTCTTTGGCCTTTTCCTGATTAAAATCAAGTACATTGCCTGGTTTTTCCTGCTTTTATCATTCATTGTTCCAAGTAGCGGTATTTCACATTTAGGCGGGGCATTGGCAGGATATTCCTACATTTATTTGTTGAGAAAAGGCATTGATTTAGGCAGCCCTATTGAAACCGTGGGCGACTGGTGGAGCAGCATCTGGAGACCGAAACCTAAAATGAAAATCCCGCAAAGAAAATATAGTGAATCTACTGTTTCAAGCAAAGGTATCAGTAGTTCTAATCTCGACCCCAATTATTTCCCTGACCAGGTTGAAGTTGATGCAATTCTGGATAAAATAGGTAAGTCTGGTTACGAAAGTCTCACCAAGGAAGAGAAACAAAAACTCTATAGAGCCAGCCAGAAAAAAGATTAAACTGCGCAATTTCTGTTTTTTTTATACCTTTGTATGCTTATCTGGCATCATACTTGAAAAAGTGATGTTGACAACCCTGTTTAAACCCAAAATTCTATAAATATTTATATTTTAATCAAACATTTTATAGTATGTTTGGTTTAGACAGAATAATCGACTTGTAATTTGTTAAAAGATATGCTCATCACATCCGGCGAACTTCTGGAAAACATCAACGAACCTTCCGATCTAAGAAAACTTGACCGATCAAAACTTCCACAAGTTGCCAGCGAACTACGACAGTTTATTATTGATGTGGTCTCTGTTTATGGCGGGCATTTTGGTGCCAGCTTAGGAGTGGTCGAGCTCAGTGTAGCCTTGCATTATGTATTTAATACGCCCGACGACCAACTGGTGTGGGACGTAGGCCATCAGGCTTACGGACACAAGATTCTTACCGGTCGCCGGAAACAATTTCATACGAATCGCTTCTACGGTGGTATTTCTGGCTTTCCAAAACGTAAGGAAAGCATTTATGATACTTTTGGTGTAGGGCATTCCTCAACTTCTATTTCAGCTGCTTTAGGCATGGCTGTTGGCTCTAAGCACAATGGCGATAAAAACCGCCAGCATATAGCTGTAATCGGTGATGGCTCCATGACCGCCGGAATGGCTTTTGAGGCCATGAACCATGCAGGCACGCTGAAAGATGCCAACCTCCTGATTATTCTGAATGACAACTGCATGGCCATTGACCCCAATGTAGGTGCACTGAAAGAATACCTGACTGATATTACAACTTCTCAGACTTATAATAAAGCCAAAGATGATATCTGGAAGCTATTAGGTAAAATGAGCCACTTTGGTAAAAGTGCGAGAGAGATTGTGCGAAAGGTAGAAAATGCCATGAAAGGCGCATTATTGAGCCAGAGTAATTTATTTGAGGCATTGAATCTCAGGTATTTTGGCCCTATAGATGGCCATGACCTTAATCATATGGTGAGTGTACTGGAAGATTTAAAGAATATTCCGGGGCCTAAAATCTTACATTGTTTAACAGTGAAAGGCAAAGGCTATGCACCTGCAGAAAAAGACCAGACCAAATGGCATGCACCGGGTCTTTTTGACAAAGTAACCGGAGAAATCAAGAAAAAGATATATGACCACCCGATGCCTCCTAAATACCAGGATGTGTTTGGGCATACGATTGTTGAGCTGGCTGAAGTCAATGCTAAAATTGTAGGGGTAACCCCTGCCATGCCATCGGGTTCGTCGTTAAATATCATGATGAAAGCCATGCCTGACAGAGCTTTTGACGTGGGTATTGCCGAACAACATGCCGTAACTTTTTCAGCAGGTATGGCAACAAGAGGCTTGGTAGTGTATTGCAATATCTATTCGACCTTCATGCAACGTGCCTACGACCAGGTGATTCATGATGTATGTATTCAGGAGTTACCAGTTATCTTCTGCCTCGACCGTGCCGGTTTTGCAGGGGCTGATGGGCCAACGCATCATGGTGCCTATGATATTGCTTTTATGCGTTGTATTCCGAACATGGTAGTTGCAGCGCCAATGAATGAAGAAGAGTTGCGTAATATGATGTACACTTTCCAACTGGACGAAGTACAAAAACTCAAAACTGCTTTCACTATCCGTTATCCAAGAGGTGAAGGTGTTATGCCAGACTGGAGAACGCCACTAAGGAAAATGGCGATTGGTGAAGGACAAAAAATAAAAGATGGTATTGATATTGCGATTTTAACTATCGGCCATGTTGGCAATTATGCTATTCAGGCCTGCGAAGCTCTTCAAAGAGAGGGTATTAGTGCAGCGCATTATGATTTGAGATTTGTAAAACCATTAGACGAAGCATTATTGCATGAAGTATTTCAGCTGTTCGATAAAGTAATAACAGTAGAAGACGGATGTCTGAAAGGTGGGATGGGAAGTGCTGTATTAGAATTTATGGCCGACAATGAATACAGCGCCAAAGTAAAACGCCTGGGTATACCTGACCGTATAGTTGAACACGGTGAACAGATTGAACTCCAACACGAATGCGGTTTCGACCCTCAGGGTATTATAGAGGCAGCCAGAGAAATGGTGAGTAATAAGATTCTGGTGTATTGAGATTCCAATAAATTTATGTGTATTATATAAGCGGCTAAGGCCGCTTAATTCGTTTTAAACCACAGGAACTACAAGCCTGTATTTTTCGTTAAATTCTAAATAATCTGCCATATACAGTGAGCGAAAAACATTTGAATGATATTGACTTAACTGGCTATGACCAAATAGAAGTTTTAGGTGCCAGAGAACATAATCTTAAAAATATTGATGTAAATATTCCCCGCAATAAACTGGTTGTTATTACCGGTATTTCGGGAAGCGGGAAGTCTTCTTTAGCTTTTGATACCATCTATGCAGAGGGTCAGAGACGCTATATGGAAAGTTTTTCTTCGTATGCCCGTAGCTTCATTGGTGACATGGAACGCCCGGATGTTGATAAAATCAACGGGCTGTCTCCGGTAATCTCTATTGAGCAGAAAACAACCTCCAAGAATCCCCGGTCTACTGTTGGTACCACTACCGAAATCTATGACTTTCTTCGCTTGCTTTTTGCACGTGCCGGAGAGGCCTTCAGCTATATTACCGGCGAAAAGATGGTTAAGCAGACACAAGACCAGATTATCGACCAGATTTTACAGCAACACGAAAACCAGAAAATAACTTTATTAGCGCCTTTAGTAAAAGGCAGAAAAGGGCATTACCGTGAATTATTTGTGCAGATTGCCAAATTAGGCTATAACAAGGTCAGGATTGATGGCGAGATACAGGAGATTAACCCTAAAATGCAACTCGACCGCTATAAGATTCATGATATTGAGGTAGTGATAGACAGAATCATCCCTAAGTCTGAAGACCGTTATCGTCTCAATCAATCGGTAAGCACTGCCCTGAAACAGGGCAAAGGCTCAATGATGCTTCTGGATACTAAGGACAAAACGCAATACTTTTCTCAGAACCTTACAGACCCCAGGTCAGGTATTTCGTACGAAGACCCCTCACCTAATAGTTTTTCGTTCAATTCGCCTTATGGAGCCTGCCCTACCTGTAATGGTTTGGGAACGATTGAAGAAATAACGGAAGACTCCATTATACCAGATAAATCTTTAAGCATCACCCGTGGTGGTATTGCTCCATTGGGCGAATACCGTGATTTATGGATTTTTAAGCAGATAGAAATCATTCTGAAAAGCTTTAAATCTAATATTGCTACACCTATTGACAAATTACCGCCGGAGGCTTTAAAAACAATCTTATACGGAAGTGAAGAGCCTGTGGCTGTGCCTTCCAAGAAATATCCCGGTACGGAGTGGAATACAACCTTTGAGGGAGTAATTACCTTTTTGAAACGCCAGCAGGACTCGGACAACGATAAGATTCAGGAATGGGTGCGGGATTTTCTGGTAATAAAAGCCTGTCCTGATTGTAATGGATTACGTCTGAAAAAAGAATCCCTGCATTTCAAGATTGACCAGAGGAATATTGCTGAGTTAGCCGAAATGGATATTCGGGAAATTGCCGAATGGTTTGATAATTTAGAAAGCCGCTTATCCAACCGACAAAATACCATTGCCCGTGAGATATTAAAAGAAATCCGTAAACGCCTCGGTTTTCTCTTGGGTATAGGATTAGACTATCTAACCTTAAACAGGCCCCTGAGAACCCTCTCTGGTGGAGAATCGCAACGGATTCGTCTGGCCACGCAGATTGGTACGCAGTTAGTCGGTGTTTTGTATATCATGGACGAGCCGAGTATCGGGCTACACCAAAGGGATAATGTGAAACTGATTCAGGCTTTAAAAGATTTACGTGATTTAGGTAATACGGTTCTGGTCGTAGAACACGACAAAGACATGATGCTTGAGTCTGATTATATACTGGATATAGGGCCGGGTGCAGGCCGACACGGTGGAAACATTGTGGGGAAAGGTACCCCTAAAGAATTTCTTGAAAACAGAAGCACTACCTCTGACTATCTGAGCGGAAGGTCAAATATTGATATTCCGAAAGAACGAAGAAAGGGAAATGGTAAAGCATTGGTGATTAAAGGCGCAACAGGCCATAATCTGAAGAATGTAACACTAAAGCTACCTTTGGGTAAAATGCTGTCTATTACAGGTGTAAGTGGTAGCGGAAAATCGTCTTTGATTCATGAAACATTATTCCCGATTCTGAATCGCCATTTCTATAATTCGAAGAGAGAGCCTTTGCCTTATAAAGCGGTTGAGGGTCTGGAATTTATTGATAAAGTAATAGAAGTTGACCAAAGCCCTATCGGACGTACGCCCAGAAGTAATCCGGCCACCTATACAGGTATGTTTTCAGACATCCGGATTTTATATGCAGAATTACCAGAAGCAAAAATCAGAGGCTATAAACCGGGTCGTTTTTCGTTCAATGTTAAAGGCGGCCGTTGCGAGGATTGCGAAGGCGCAGGGATGAAAAAAATTGAAATGGAGTTTCTGCCAGATGTACACGTAGCCTGCGAAACCTGCAAGGGTAAGCGCTTTAATCGTGAAACATTAGAGGTGCGCTTCAAAGGCAAATCTATTGCTGATGTACTCGACATGACTGTTGAACAGGCAATAGAGTTCTTTGAGTTTCAACCAAAAATTTTCAGAAAAGTACAAACCCTTTTTGATGTAGGTCTGGGTTATATAACCTTGGGGCAACATGCCACTACCCTTTCAGGTGGAGAAGCACAACGAGTGAAACTAGCCGAAGAACTTTCTAAAAAAGATACTGGCAAAACATTATATATTCTGGATGAGCCTACTACAGGTCTGCATTTTCAGGACATCCGGAAATTGTTAGAGGTATTGCAGAAACTGGCAGATAAAGGAAACTCGGTATTGATTATTGAACATAATCTCGACGTAATAAAAGTATCTGACCACGTGATTGACCTCGGCCCTGAAGGCGGCAATAAGGGTGGAGAGATTATTGCCGAAGGCACACCCGAACAGGTAGCCAAAGTAAAAGGCAGCTATACAGGGTACTTCCTGAAAGAAGAATTAAAATAAGGCTCAGAGCCTTTTAACAAAAAGAGCAATAAACCCGGTTTATTGCTCTTTTTGCATAATGGAATCTAATATTCATCTTCATTGAAGAAGAAGTCGTCTTTGGTCGGATAATCAGGCCAAATCTCCTCAATACTTTCGTACGGTTGTCCGTCGTCTTCTAATTCCTGTAAATTTTCAATAACTTCAATGGGTGCTCCCGAACGAATCGAAAAATCTATCAACTCATCTTTTGTAGCGGGCCACGGAGCGTCCTCTAAATATGACGCAAGTTCGAGTGTCCAATACATAGTTTATTCCTTATTTAATGTTACAAAAAATTTGTGGCTGCAAAAGTATAACAATTTTTAATTTGTCAAGTATTTTGATCCAAAAATGTATTATCACTGAAACGTTTTTTTTGAAAAATATTATATATCCACTAAAAAAATATATAATACCATTGTCAATGTTTTGTCTAGTCCTAAATAAGCGATACACTTATTTAGATTTAAAATACTAATTTACGGAATCCAATTGGGAGTTTTCAATTGGATTCTTTTTTTTATAAGTTCGGATTTTTACTTGACATTGTTGATGCATTAATTGTGGTGTTTTATAATCGCAAGAATA
>CALRLS020000003.1:0-38694 GCA_943368815.1 Cyanobium sp. NIES-981 | reverse complement strand
TGTGTATATCGCGGCTATTTCTTCATAACAAAATGGTTTGTAGTTTTTTACCTCAACAATGCCCTATTCAAAGCAGATCAAGGCAATAGATATTTATTCGTTTTCCAGGTAGTTTCGGTCTGTCCTTTTACGATATTTACAAAAAACTCTTTGTCAGATAACCACCCGAAAGTGTCAGCATCTGATATTTGCCAGAGTTTTTTAGTTTTAATTTCAGCAATCCATAAATCTCTGTTATTAGAAGTATTACTGCCAAACATTATATAATCTTCCTTTGGTGATAGCATCACCCATCCCATGGTTTCCGGCCATTCAAAAATCTGGGTTGTGGTCAGTCCTGTATCTGTTGTATTAAATTTTACGACCTCCTTTATACTCCCACCGGCATTATGTTTATCTCTGAACTGAATAATGTTTTTTCCGTCATGCGACCAGTCAAAACTATAAAAATACTCGCTGGAAAATTGTTTATTCTCTTTGGTGCCTGTATCATAAATAAATAAACCTTTTTTGTCATAATCTGTATAGGCCAGTTTAATGCCATCGGGTGAGAAAGCGTAGTTCCATATCCTTGCTCCGGCTGGTATTTCTATTTCAGTGAACTTTTGAGTGGTTATATCATAATACTCAAAGGCACGGTTACTATTTTTACTGGTTTCTAAAAACACCCGGTTCCCTTGTGCATAAAAACCAATTACCGAATAAGTTTTGGTGGCTGTATTTTTAAAAATCACTTTTTTAGATTTATCCTGCCAGTTCTGTAAAATCACTTCCTTTGATTTATCATTCACATAAGCCAGATAAGGGCTATTACTTGAACTCTTCATGTAGACATTATCCGGCAATTCAAGGATTGCTTCAACAGGTTTTATTGACCGGGTAATGAACATTATAACCTTTGAAAAATCTGATTTTACGCCGTTTTTGATACCTTTTACTGATACATAATAGCTTTTATCGGGTTTCAGGTTTTCCAGTTTCAGACTTGTCTGTGAAGTAGTGTAGGCCAGTTCCATGTTCATCAGTCCTGAAATTTCTTCCGAAATCCATACTTCTGCTGCATCAAAATTAGTAGGTTCCGGACCGACGGGGCTCCTGAAAGTATAGGCCGATATGCTCAGTATTACCTCATCATTCACTTTTCTGGCTGATACTGACATAGAAGAAATCTTGTCGTCCGGCGATGGCTCGTGTTTTTTCCAACAGGCATTTGTCAATAAAGAAACAATAAAAACAATCAATAATGGAATCTTTTGCATGGGTTTTAGTCTTTATTAACTATGACCTGAATTTTGTCAAAACGGTTGGGAGAAAATCGGAAATTAGGCTAAGTTTTAATAATTGCCTAATTTTGCACTAAATTAATAAGGAATGAGCTGGGATTTTCCTACTCGTTCAGATAATATATGGAAAATTCTTTTGAAAAATTTGAGCTGAACCGCCAGTTATTGAATGCCGTGGCAGACAGCGGATACACAGAACCAACCCCTATTCAGGATGAGGCCATTCCGTTGATTATGAAAGGGCATGATGTATTAGGCATTGCTCAAACGGGTACAGGCAAAACGGCTGCATATCTTTTGCCTATACTCATGAAAATAAAATATGCACAAGGCAAAATGCCCCGTTGCATTATTTTTGCGCCTACCAGAGAACTCGTAATTCAGATTGATAAGGCTGTGGCCGAATTTGCTAAGTATACCGATTTGCGTCACGTAGCCATCTATGGCGGTCTGGGACCCAAAACACAAATTGAGAATATAAAGCAAGGTGTTGATATAATTGTAGCCACACCGGGCAGATTTATGGATTTGTATCTGCGTGAAGAGATTATGGTAAAAGACCTGAAAATTATGGTGCTGGATGAAGCAGATAAAATGATGGATATGGGCTTTATGCCGCAGATACGTAAGATTCTGGAGGTGATTCCACGTAAAAGGCAAAATCTCTTGTTTTCGGCTACTTTCGCAGAAAAAGTAGAGAAATTATCGGAAGAGTTTCTGGAATATCCTACACGGGTAGAGGTAACTCCGCAGGCAACAACTGCCGAGACCGTGAAACAACGTATGTTTGAAGTGCCTAATACACAAACCAAAATAAACCTGCTCAAATATCTTTTTGATGTAGAAGGCGTACAAAAAGCAATGATTTTTACGAGGTCGAAAGAAGTAGCCGACTATGTGTATAATTCAATGGTACAAAAGATTGTTCCATTCAACAAAATACGGGTTATCCATGCCAACAAAGGGCAAAATACCCGTATCAATTCGATGGATGCTTTCCGCGAGGGTGATGTAAGCGTATTGGTTGCAACTGACGTGGCGTCAAGAGGAATAGATATTCATCAGGTATCACACGTAATAAACTTCGATGTGCCGCTTATTTATGAAGATTATGTACATCGTATCGGGCGCACCGGAAGAGCCCATCAGATTGGTGAAGCCATTACTTTCCTGAGTATTGCTGAAGAATACCATATCAAGAAGATTGAGAAGATTATCCGCATGGAGATTCCGAGAGAGGAAATCCCGGCAGAGGTAGAGATAGTGGCTACTCCTTTTGATGAAAATCAGGCTTATCTGCGTGAAGTTGATGACCAACGCAAAAAAGAAGACCCGACATTCAAGGGGGCATTCCACGAAAAGAAAAACAGAAAAGCTGTGGTGAAGAAGAGTAAATCGTCCTCGCTGCCTTCGGGGCCAAGGCCAAAGAGGAATAGTGGGCCTGATAAGAAGAGAAGTGGGGCAAAGCGGAGATGATGTGGCGTTTGGCTAAAGCCTTTATTTGATTGCATTTGTTTTAGTCCACGACCTGAAGACGGACCGCCCGCGGTCGTGGCAATTTTATTTGTACTGTTTTATTACTGAACCTGTTTGAACTTATTTCTTTTGTCTGTGAATAAATTTAACCTGCTTTGTTGATTCTATTGGTACCCAAGAGGGTATCGGGTTCAAATTATCATTCGCTGCCAGTATCTGTCTCTTCAGACCAACCCATATACCAAAGAATAAATAAAAGTACCGATAAATAGAAACTTCTTGCGAATTGCTCCTAATTCTATAAAATTTCCTTCACATTCTTTAAATCTATTGAATCAAATGAAAAACAAATTGATGGTTATTATGACCTTCGCATGCTTATGCTTATCGGGCTGCACAACATATATCAGGGAAAAGCATTACTTTAAGGATAATCTCCAGGACCTTCCCAATTACTATTGTGTTGACGTAAAAGCGCATACTTTTTTATTTTCTAAAACAAGGTATTACTCGTGCTTTTTCAAGAAAGATGCCATTGATACCTATTTTAATGAGTTCAGCCAACCAAAGGATGGCAAACTCCGGGACTCAACGCATATTCAACCTGTTGCCGGGGATCCTGACCGCCAATTGGTAGTGATTTTATCAAGCAATGCCGACGAAGTGGCAACGCAGATAGGCGGAATTACCCAATCGAAAAACACGCTCAAAAACCTTATCAGCCTGACCAATGGGGGTAAAGAAGAAAATCTTGTTCAATTAAAAGATGAAACAGAAATTCAGCTTGCCAACAACAAAACCCTGGTGGCGATTGGTGGGAGTTTATTGAAAGATCTGGAAACTAAAGACTCGCTGCAAGTGCAGTCAACGCTGTTGCAATTGCTGAATCAGCTGGCTAGTGAGAAGGGGAAAACTGCTTCCTTCAAGAATTTCAACGAAGCCAGAGAATGGCTTTTAAAACAAAACTAAAATCTTTTTATCCTCAGAACCAATTACATTACATGAAAAAATTCATTGCTATAATAATGCTCCTGACTGCCTGTCTGCTAGAAGGATGCACCGCACGCCTTAGTATTAATATGGCGATTCTTGACAGGACTTATTTACTAAACAGCCCGAGTTATTGGATAGAGAAAGTGAGACCACTTGAAATAAAAGCAAGAGAGAATTTACTGAGCGGGCATTACCTGAGCCTAAGCGATAAAGCAAAAAACGAAACAAAAAAGAGTATCAGGCAAATTGCTACAAAAATAAATGCTCCGAAGGCAATCATAGAGAATCAGATTAGTCAACAGAAATCTACCCGCGATGGATTGCAGCAAAATTATGCTATGCTATCTGACAGTGTAAATATGATTGCTGCTCGGATTGGTAAGTTATCGAGGCGGAATGTGACTCAGAAAAACAATCTGGAAAAAACCAGAAAAAAATATCAATTGCAGGCTGACTCGCTCAGGCAGTTAATAGCCGGATATGAGACAAGAATCAAGAATGATTCTGTCCGGAGAGATGGACTTACGTCGATTCCTGACTTTACGGTAAATAAACTTATTGGTGACATGGAAAAGATAGTTGACCGGGAGGTCAATGATGTAATAAAAATGCATAAACTGGCTTTAAGCAAACACGACCACGTAATTCTGTTGCCGCTATGCAAGAATAAAGCAGTGGCTGAATGCGACACAATGCAACTGGTGGTAGATAGCCTGCGGAGTTCGTTTGCCTTAGCTTCAAATGGATTTATAAAATTAAAAGGACTGGGGCCGTATCTGGCCGTGGAGATAAAGAATCTGGGGAGTTTTCTGTTATTAAATGATAGCACTACTACCAATAAGGTACTCAGAGATTTAGAGGCTGATATTATAGAAAAGACCAGGCCATTGGCAAATGTCACCACGCTGCAATCGATTCAGAACGACCCATTGGCCTCTATCGTTGCCGGAGCGTCAAAAAATTACTGGAAAGCAAAAACTAATCTGGTTAGAGGGTTTACAAGTATCGGCAATTCGGATATTGCCGCAGTTACACAACCCAACGGAGAGTATACGATAAAGGGTGTGCGGAATGACGCCAGCGAAGCCACAAAAGCAACTTTTGCTTTCACGTCGCTAACCATTGAGGCACTTGCCAAATATAGTGGGGTCGTACTGCCAGACAAGGAAAGCACGGGTGATAATACTGACACAGATACGCTGACTACTATCTCGGGCAAGATTATTAAAGCTAACTCTTCATTAAAAAGGCTTAATGCTAAAAGTGAAGCTTCCAAACTCAATATTTTCTCATCGATACTAAATGCTGAATCGAGCATGGGCGATGCTGATAAACGGAAATTGGCTATTGAGCAAATTCAGTTGATTTTTGAGGAAAATAAAAAGACTTTGTTAAACCAATAAACTGTTAAACTATGTTTCAAGTCAACGATCGTGTCAACTGCGTTTGTCCGGGTTTAGGTGTGCCTGCCACCACTGAAGGTATTATTAAGGAAGGTCCGCACAGCACCTTTGAAGGAAATATATATAGAGTGTTTTTTCCGGGGCATGGCATATTGGTTGTCCCCGAAACCTGCCTGCGGCTAAGTAATAGTGCAAATGTGGCATCAATGGCATCTTTGAAAAGTGTAAAAGTGATTTCAAAGAATGCCAGGGTAAAAGCGGGTACCAAAGGTGTGATTACGTCTGAACCCCAGATGCTTTTCGGGAGAGTAATGTTTGATGTTCTGTTTGAAGGCCAAAGTTCAACTATAAGGCTTGCCGAAAGTAGCATCGCACCGGACGTGACCGAATGATAGCTTTATTGATTTAATGGTGGTTCAGGTTGGTATTAATATTTTGTCAAAAAAGATTAGGCGGATATATTATTTTTGGTAAAGTTTATTCATATTTGGCAGATTTTAATAGAATATATTCAACCTTATCACATGAACCAATACCTGAACCGTCGTGATTTTGTAAAGCTGGGGGGCCTGGCTACTGCTGCGACCCTATTTCCCGAAATGAGTTTCGGCAAAAATGATGAAATTATCATTGGCCACAATACACATAAATATCGTGTAAAAACGGGTTGGGGAGTACTTGATGCCTCTAAAAACCCTGTAAATGATTGCCACGAAATGGTGGAAGACTCGAAAGGCAGACTGATTATGCTGACCAACGAGACCAAAAACAATGTATTGATATACGATAAGTCAGGCAAATTGCTTGAAACCTGGGGCAATTCGTATCCGGGTGGGCATGGGCTGACCATTGCCGGACATGGCAGCGACCAGTTTTTGTTAATTTGTGATACCGACCGCCATCAGGTTATCAAAACTGATTTGGCTGGAAAGGTGATATTTAAAATTGATTACCCGAAAGAAACGGGGGCGTATGATTACCCGACGCAGTTTAAACCGACTGAAACAGCCGTAAACCCGACCAATGGAGATATTTATGTGGTTGATGGCTATGGCCTCAACTACGTAATGCAATATGATGCGAAAGGTAAGCTGATCAGACATTGGGGTGGCAAAGATATGTTTAAGTGTAATCATGGTGTGATTGTAGATGGCCGCAACAAGAAAAACCCTACGCTACTGGTTACATCGCGGGTTGAAAATTGCTGGAAAAGATTTACGCTTGATGGTAAATATATATCTACTATTGCCCTGCCGGGTACCTTAATCTGTCGTCCGGTTATTAAGGGTGAAACGCTTTTAGGGGCGGCTTATCGCTCTACTTCCGGTGATATTGCCAATTCGGGTTATATTACTATTCTCGATAAAAACGACCGTGTAGTTTCAACTCCGGGCGGTAGTGCACCGGTGTACGTAGATGGCAAACTGGAAACCCAACGCAAAGAAGATCCTTTCAACGTATTTATGCATCCGCATGATGTGTATATGGATTCGGATGATAATATTTATGTACCTCAATGGAATTCGAAAAAGACTTATCCGATTAAATTGGAAAGAGTATAAAATACTTAATCTTATTACCAAAACGGTACGGAAGCCTCTGTACCGTTTTTTTATACCTTTTAATTTTCAGTGGTCCGGATATTCCGCCTATTATCACAAGGTGGGTCTGGTTTGTGACCAATGAACCTACAAGCGGCAAGGGATAGAAAATGCATTATGAGGCGATTGCTGATAAGTAGGGACACAAAACCATTTTTAGTGCGTATCTTTGCGCCATGAATTACTTCAAAAAATTACAGGACTTACTCAAAACAGAGCGGGAAGAAGACCATAATCAATACATAAAACTTACCGAGCGAAGTTCTGTATCTGAACGAAGAGCAAACGGATTAAGCTGGTATCCGATTGCCATCAGAGGCATGGAAATGGGACGGGGAGATTATCTGACGGTGGAGATTGAACGCACTACCCATCAGGATATTTCGCACCAGTTAAGAACAGGAATGCCCGCTGTGCTTTTCAGCAATCACGATGCAGCAAACGACCGTGTGGAAGGGACAATATCCTGGCAGAATAATAATCGACTGAAAATTGCTTTACGCACTGACGAACTCCCGGAATGGAGCAGGGACGGGAAATTGGGTATAGATGTGCTTTTTGATGATAACAGTTATGATGAAATGCAGGATGCTCTTAAACAGGCCTCTGCCATAGCTGAAAAGAATGAGGGTAAACTGGTAGATATATTGATTGGTGAAAAAGCGCCGACTTTTCATACAGAAAAACCCCAATTCTTCGCCCGGAATCTGAACGAATCACAATCCGGTGCAGTAGAGAAAATCTTGCAGGCAAACGAACTGGCTATTGTGCATGGACCTCCGGGGACAGGTAAAACCACTACGCTGGTACAGGCCATTAAAGCCCTCATTCATAAAGACCATAAACAGGTATTGGTAGTAGCGCCCAGTAATACTGCAGTTGATTTATTGAGCGAAAAACTACAACTGGAAGGGCTGAACGTGGTAAGGGTGGGAAATCCTGCTAAAGTAACTGAGCGATTAATGTCCCTGACTTTAGATAGTAAGATGACAGACCACCCCTTAATGAAAGAGGCAAAAAGGCTGAAAAAACAGGCGCAGGAATATAAAAATATGGCGCATAAGTATAAGCGTAATTTCGGAAAATCAGAGAGAGACCAGCGCAAATTACTCTTTGACGAAGCCCATAAGATTATGAAAGAGGTGGGCAATTCGGAACAATACATTATTGACGATATTGTTGCCAAAGCCCAGGTAATAACTGCTACACTGGTTGGTTCAAATAATTACACGATACGGAATCTGAAATTTCAGACAGTTATAATTGATGAAGCCGGGCAAGCACTTGAACCTGCCTGCTGGATACCGATTCTGAAAGCAGAGAAATTAGTCTTAGCCGGCGACCATTGCCAGCTCCCTCCTACTATCAAATCAAACGATGCAGCAAAGCAGGGATTGGCCACTACCCTACTCGAAAAACTCGTTGATTTATACCCCGAAGCTGTTGTTTTATTGGAAGAACAATACCGCATGAATGAGCAGATTATGGGCTTTTCTTCTAAAGTATTCTATGCAAACCGGCTAAAAGCCAATGCTTCTGTAGCACGCCATTTATTATTTGATAATGATGCTCCCATTGCATTCGTAGATACTGCAGGCTGTAGTTTTGATGAAAAACTGGAAGGAACAAGTACAACGAATCCGGAAGAGGCACTTTTTCTGTTTAAGCATCTTCATCTGTTGGTATCTCAGTTACGAAATCATTACAGGCCTGATAATTTCCCGACAATCGCTATTATTTCACCTTATAAACAGCAAATCAATCTGCTTCAATCTGCTTTAGAGCAATCACCGGATTTGCAGGATTATCTGTCTAAAATTTCGGTGAATACCATTGATAGTTTTCAGGGACAAGAGCGTGATATTGTGTATATCAGCATGACCAGAAGTAATAGTGAGGGTAGTATTGGCTTCCTTTCAGACATTCGGCGAATGAATGTAGCCATGACCCGTGCCAGAAAGAAACTGGTGATTATAGGCGATAGCGCCACGCTGGCGCCTTTTCCGTTCTATGCTGATTTCATTGCCTATGCCGAGGCCTTGGATACTTATCAAAGTGCGTGGGAGTTTATTGAGTGAGTTGGTGATTGAGTGAGTTAGCGATTGAGTGAATGAGTGATTAATGCATTAACTATAAATTTATACTTTCAGAAAAATAAGCGGCTCATATTGAACATTGTAAACCTAAACAATTTGTCGACCTCCCCAACTAATATACCTCATCTAATTGATTATTGAAAAGACAACAATCACTCATTCACTAAATCACGCATTCACTAAATTGCCCTATATCTCCACCACAAATTGCTCGTCAGATTTTTCCGGTATAACCCTGGCTACTGCTTCGCTTATTTCCTGTTTTAGTACTTCGAGTAATTTGATTTTAATGAAATGTCGATAGGTAACCAGACTGATTTCTCTTACAGGTACAGGTGCCATAAATTCCCGTATCTGGCTTTTCTTTTTTTCATCAAAATTAATAATCGCCAGTTCAGGAATAACGGTAATTCCCTTATTGATTTCCACTATCTTCAGCAGTGATTCAATGCTGCCTGCCTCGTATTCAAGATTACCCAGCTCAGTGTTTTTATTACGTAATTCACATAAATTCATCATTTGTGAACGCAGGCAATGTCCTTCCTCCAGCAGCCATAAGCGATTTACATCAATGTCTTCAGGCAGAATATATTTCTTATTCAAAACCTCTTCACTGTCTGATACAAAGGCAACCAGTTTTTCGTAAAACAAAGGATATTCTTTCATCCCCTCAACCGCGATAGGTGTAGCCAGAATGCCCACATCTATCAAATCATTGCCTAATTGTTCAATAATCTGGCTTGTATTCAGTTCGCTAATCCTGATTTTCAGTTGCGGGTATTTTTTTAATAAATTGTATAAGAACAGAGGTAAGAGATATGGCGCCAGTGTAGGGATAATGCCAATCCGGAGTTGTCCCTGTACTTCATTTTTGACAGTTCTGGCCACTTCCTTTAGCTGAGCAGTTTCTCTTAATACTACCTGTGCCTGCGCAACGATTTCCCTGCCAATATCTGTTGGCACTACGGGTTGTTTGCTTCTGTCAAAAATAATTAATCCTAGTTCTTCTTCCAGTTTCTTTATCATCATGCTCAATGTTGCCTGTGTCACAAAACAGGCATCAGCCGCTCTTAGGAAGTGTCGGTGCTTATCGACGGCTACTATATATTCTAATTGTTGTAGATTCAAGCCTGATAGATTTTGTTGATGTAAAGGTAAAAAACATCAACCAGACTTAACGAATTATTTTGTTCGATGCGCTGACAAATAAAGTAAATTCAGATGAAATAATCGTCAATATTAACCCTAAGCCTCAGTTAAATTTCAAAGCCGAAAACAATCGTTAGCAGGATTTTTCGGTTGTTAATAATTTAAATACACTCCTGAGTAAAAGAGCGAATTCTACACCCAGGATAAACCTTATTAGGCCCATGTTCAAAAATATGAGTTCTTTATTTATAATAGAGGATTTGTATTTTTTTTGTGTGTAATAAAATCTTTCTGGAAATATACCTTCTTTTCAAATTTACCAATCGGCATGTTTTTTATTCATTTGATGGTAGGATTTTTAGATACTATTTATATTCGTTTTAGATTGAACTAGGGTTTATGTTTATATAATGGATAGAAGCAAGCTAATACCTGAAGGTGTAAGACCGTAAACCTGTCTCAAAATAGGGCATTTCAAACAAAACATAGCCAAAGATGCCGGAGAATAAAAATCCTGTTATTATAAACAGCCCTGTTTATATTGGAGATATAGAAACAATTGTAGCTTTCTGTTTAAATAAATTAACACAACAGAACCCCTACTCAGACGGGATTCTGTTGTGCAATAGCCATACTGGCCTGAAAATTAAGCTTTCCTTACGATGCCATATTGTCTAACATATTCTGAACTATCGCAGCGGCGAAGCCTCCGGCAAGATCAGGTCTGAAATAAAAAGTAAAACCACCATCCTGCATTACTTTAAAGCTAAGAAAACCCGCATTTTCCGGTATCGACTGGCTCCCTGTGAGGTCTATATTCTCTTTAAAAACATTATCCAGTTTTTCTTTCAGTCCATTGGCCAGCTCCTGAGTACCCAGGCCTGCAAAATTGCTAGTGGTAATGCTGAAGCCTGCGCTGCGGGCAAATATTTTTGAAGCCACAAGGCCGTTCGGCACCGGGTTTGCAAAAAACTCAAGGTGCAGTGTAATGGTATAATTCGGGTCCGGAATCCAGTCAACCGAATACTCACCGGTAATCTGAAAAGTGATAATACGGTTTTTACTTCTCCAGAAATCATACCGGGTATTCCCCACGTTTACAATACTTAGGCTATCAATGCTCAGCTTAGGGTCATTGGCTTTTTCTCTGAATATATTTTCAAAGGCTTTTCTCACCTGCTGCCCATTGATAGAGGCCGTTTTGGGTTGCATTTCGGCGTTATCCTGCCAGAAAATCACCCCGTTCTGAAAATCGCTGTACCATTGGTTCGGATTCTGCTTAATCATCATTTCGTCACTGGTCGGATACCCGTAAGTGCTGCGTTCCCAGCCCTGATTTGCCCAGCGGCCTCTGATACCCCCGCGCACTTCCATAGGGCCTGTGTTGGGTGTCCAGTAGATACTGCCATTGCCTGAGAAATGGTTATACCTCCCTATCGTGTCGGGCGTTGTGGTTTCGTCTGTAATCGGCAGAAACAGGTCGCTGTTCGGCCCACCTTTTGCATCATATTTTGCTCTGATGTCGCCATGCACCTCATGCGTTCCGGTTGATGGCGAGCAATAAATATCACAGTTCTGAAAATCAACCTTCATTCCGTTTTTTACAGCCGTCGGGCTGTTAATATTCGAAACCGCCGGACCCGTAAAGGCACTTCCGAGCACCGTTGCTTTGGTACGTATATTATTGGGGCAGTCCTGTTCGTTCAGTTTTGTATTAATAAACTCCAGAAAAATATCTGCATAATCATCCCCTTCGTCGGTATTATTGACCCTGAACTCGATTCTGCCCGTAGTGTTGGCATTAATATCCTGGCTGAACGACTTCTGTCCGTCGAGGTCGCCTGTATTTTCAGAAGTACCTTCAAAAAGAAGCGCCTTGCCGGAAGCCTTGATGTTGCCATTGGTGGTTTGCTGCACCAGCACCGATAATTCAACCCTCATTTCTCCACCGCACTTACCAATAAAAAACAACGAATTGGATGGTTTTGCGTCATCGAGCGTGAAAATCCCGCTGCTTTGAACCGTTTTAGTTTCATTTGACCCGAAAGTCTCGTGGTCGAGCATAAAGATTCTGGCTGTGTAACTAACTTTGTTTTGCATAATTGTAACTGGTTTAAAAATTGAAAATGGCTATAAATATTTTTTGCGTATACCCCAGACACCGGGCAACAGAATTCCACCCACGATAAGTGGTTATATGCCATGCCGACGGCACAACAAACCCCTCATAGTGCCTGATGACCCTACGGGCTTAGCTAAACCTGAGAGCCGTTGGGCAATAAGATTTCAGCAGACAGCCTCAGGCCTGATTCTTTAAAATCAAGGGCAATCCTTTGTTCACAAATGGTCTTAGAGCAAAGCGCGCATGAGCTGCTTTTTTGTGGTTGTCAATGTAGTGGTAAGGAGATGTTCGTTATTCCCGGGTGATAGCTTTGAGCAATAATAAAACTCAATCAGCATCATTTTAACAATACAAATTTCTGCAATAGTCATTGATTATTTTAGCGTAGAAACACCTCATTTTTACGGGTAGAAATACGTATTTTATTTATTATCAGGTGGAATGGTGGGGGTGTGATACCTTTACAGTCCGAATTAGCTGAATGAAACCAATTTACTATCAGCCATTATACATAAGAATAATAGCCACATCCTGCCTTTACTCTGTGGCTGCTATAACACTGAAACCAACTGACGACACCCGCAGATAATACCTTTTAATAATTTTACGGTCTTTCTTCATTTTTTATTTTTATATTGCCATTCTTATTCATTACCTATGGTTTTATTAATAAAATGGCAAATCAGAATCCGGAGCAAATCGCCAGAGATAATATTGATAAGGCCCTTAAAGACTGCGGCTGGATTATTCAGAATATAAGAGAAGTTAACCTTTCTGCCGGACCTGGAGTGGCTATTAAAGAGTATCAGACCGATGTTGGCCCTGCCGACTATGTGTTATTTGTAGAAGGCAAGCCTTGCGGTATAATAGAGGCTAAAAGAGAAGAAGAAGGGCACAGGATGAATGTGCACGAGAGCCAGGGAGAAGACTACGCCAAAGCCAAACTGAAATACCTTAAAAATGACCCTCTGCCTTATGTCTACCTGAGCACAGGCGGCATAACCCATTTTACTGATTATACAGACCCCAAACCAAGAGCCAGAGAAGTATTCAGCTTTCACAGGCCGGAGACCCTGCGCGAATGGAGAAGAACAGGCAAATCATTAAGAAGCAGACTTTTAGCATTGCCTCAACTGCCAACCGACAGGCTAAGAGATTGCCAGATTATTGCTATCAATAAGCTTGAGGAATCTTTTAAGCAAAACAGACCCAAAGCCCTGATTCAGATGGCTACCGGCTCTGGTAAGACTTTCACGGCTATTACTTTCATCTATCGCTTATTGAAATATGCGAAGGCTAAACGGGTTTTGTTTCTGGTCGATACCAAAAACCTGGGAGAGCAAGCCGAGCAGGAATTTATGTCGTACCTGCCCAATGACGATAACCGCAAGTTTACAGAGTTGTATAATGTACAACGGCTGAAGTCAAGCTATGTGGCAACCGATAGTCAGGTTTGCATCAGTACTATCCAGAGGCTATACGCTATATTGAAAGGCGATGAACTGGATGAAATATCAGAGCAGGAGAATCCGAACGAAAGAAATAATGCTTTAGTAAAAAACATACCTCCTATTGCCTACGATGCCAGATTGCCCATTGAGTTTTTTGATTTCATTGTCATAGACGAATGCCACAGAAGCATCTATAATCTCTGGAAACAGGTATTGGAATATTTCGATGCCTTTGAAGTGGGTTTAACTGCCACGCCTGATAACCGTACCATCGGGTATTTCAATCAGAACATCGTGAGTGAATATAACCACGAGAAAGCCGTTGCCGATGGAGTGAATGTAGGCTTTAATATTTTTACCATTAATACGAAAGTTACACACCAGGGAGCCACTATCTGGCAAGGAGAGTACATTGAGCACAGAGAACGATTGAGCCGTAGAAAGCGGATGGAATTGCAGGATGAAGACGAACAGTATTCCGCACAGCAACTCGATAAAGACATTGTTAATCCGAGTCAGATACGTACAATTATTAAGACATTCAAAGAGCATCTACCGGATATGTTTCCTGACAGATACAATGACAAAAATGAATTTGAAGTCCCAAAGACATTAATCTTTGCCAAGAACGATAGCCATGCTGATGACATCATCAGAATTGTGAGAGAAGAATTTAACGAAGAGAATAAGTTTTGCAGAAAGATAACCTATAATACCGAAAACCCACAACAGGAACTGGCCGATTTCAGAGGCTCGTATTATCCTCGTATAGCTGTAACGGTTGATATGATAGCCACAGGTACCGATGTAAAGCCCTTAGAATGTTTGCTATTTATGCGAGACGTAAAGAGCCGGAATTACTTTGAGCAAATGAAAGGCAGAGGTACCAGAACAATTGATTATGACCGACTTATTCAGGTTTCGCCAAGTGCCAAATATGCCAAAGACCACTTTGTGATTGTAGATGCAATCGGAGTTACCCATAGCCTTAAAACGGATAGCCAGCCATTAGAGAAAAAACCATCTGTGGCATTAAAAGATTTACTGAGTGCTGTTGGTATTGGAGCAAGAGACGAAGAATTATTTTCTACACTGGCCGGAAGGTTGGCAAGATTGAACAGACAGATAACAGATAAAGACCGGGAAAAATTTAAAGAAAAATCCGGAGGCTTGGCTATTACCGATGTGATTCACCGTTTGCTTGATGCAATTAATCCGGACACATTGGAGGCGATAGAAAACGAGGCGAAAGAAGAAATGAAAGGCCAGCCGCCCAATGATATAGAACAGACAATAAGAGACAGGGTTGAGCATTTGCAAAATCAGGCAGCCAAAGTATTTACAGGCGAATTGAATGGGTTTATTGAAAACGTAAGGCGTTCATTAGAGCAGAAAATTGATATTATTAATATTGATGAAGTGTTAAACGCAGGCTGGCATCAGGATACGCAGGATAAAGCGAGCGAACTTGTCAGAAATTTTGAAGAGTGGATACAACAAAACAAAGATGAACTGGTAGCTTTGCAGATTTTTTATAACCAGCCTTACCGGAGAAGGGAATTGACCTATACGATGATTAAAGACGTGCTGGAAAAATTACAATTAGATAAGCCAACTCTGGCCCCGTTGGGTGTATGGAATGCCTACGCTGCTTTAGAAAAAACGAATGGCTCACCCAAAAACGAACTGACAGCCATTGTAGCACTTGTAAGAAAGCTAAGTGGCATAGATGAAACCCTGACGGCCTATGACAAAACGGTTGACAGGAATTTTCAGGAATGGGTATTTAAAAAACAGGCAGGTGCCACCAAATTTAACGAAGAGCAAATGCAATGGCTACGCATGATAAAAGACTATATAGCCAATAGTTTTCATATCGAGCAGGATGATTTTGACCTCGACCCATTTAACCGGAATGGAGGCTTAGGTAAATTTTACCAGTTATTTAACAACGATTACCAAGTAATTATCAACGAATTAAACGAAGCATTGGCGGCATAATGATAGATAAAAATAAAATACCTGAATATTGGGAAGTGAAGAAGTTGGGGGAGGTTTGTAAACTAAAGAATGGATTTGCTTTTAAAAGTGATAGTTATCAAGATGCCGGAGTTCCCATAATTAGAATTTCTGATATAAATGGAGGACTTGTGTCAAGTCAGAAAGCTGTAAGAGTAGAAGCTAGTGATGAATATGATAATTATATTATTCAAAATAATGATATTTTAGTAGCTATGTCAGGAGCTACCACAGGCAAGTTTGGAATATATAGGAGCAGTGAAAAAGCGTACCAAAATCAGCGTGTTGGGAAATTTTTAATACTAGATAGTAAAAAATTAGACAATAATTTTCTTTTCTATTTAATTAACTCCTTAAAAAAGAATATTGAAAAGGATGCTTATGGCGGTGCTCAACCGAATATCTCTTCAAATAAAATTGAACAAATGGAGATAGTTCTTCCGCCATTTGCCGAACAACAAGCCATAGTAGCTAAAATAGAAGAGTTATTAAGTGATTTAGAAAACGGTAAACAACAACTTTTAACAGCACAAGCGCAATTAAAAGTATATCGGCAAAGCCTTTTAAAATGGGCTTTTGAAGGCAAAATAACTAATAAAGATATAAAAGAAGGCGAATTGCCGGAGGGGTGGAAGTGGGTGAAAGTTGGAGATATATGTAATTCTATTGTCCCGAATCGAGATAAGCCAAAGTCATTTACTGGAAATATTAAATGGGTTACTACCCCCAACTTATCCGCAAATTCTATAAAATTAGATTTGAATAATGTAGAATTGGGGTTAACAAAAGAGGAAGTGAAACTTTACAATGCAAAGCTAATTCCTGCAGGAAGTGTAATTATGACTTGCGTAGGAACTTTTGGATTAAGTGGGATAGTAGAAGAACCAATAGTTATTAATCAACAATTACATGCATTTATTACCAATGAGAAAATTGATGCTAAGTTTTTAGCTTACTGTATTCAATTTAATAAATATTATTTTGAAGGAAAATCAACTTCAACGACGATTCAATATCTAAATAAAGAAAACTGTAACTCTATGCCTTTGCCTCTTCCTTTACTAGAGGAGCAACAACGTATCGTATCAGAACTAGAAAGCAAACTAACAGTTTGTGATAAGTTAGAAGAAACAATCCGCCAAAGCCTGCTCCAGGCCGAAACTTTAAAGCAGAGTATTTTAAAGAAGGCTTTTGAGGGTAAATTAGTAACAAATCAGGAAGCTAAAAACAATATAGTCAAACCTGAAAAATAAGATGTCTGTGATTTAGATGGCAAAACAGAGAAAAGATAAAATAAAGATTATGGTCGCATCAACTGTCTACGGTTTTCAAGATCAGTTGTCTCAGATAATAGTGCAGTTAAGCACGCTCGGCTACGAGGTACTCAATTCCCATCATGGCACTATTAAAACCAATTCTAAGCTATCAAACCTAGAAAATTGTATCAATGCAGTAGCAGATTGTGATATATTTTTGGGAATCATCAGGCCGTTTTATGGTACCGGCAATATTGATGAGAAAAATATTACCTTTGAAGAAATAAAAGAAGCTATCAGGCTCAACAAGCCTTACTGGTTTCTGGTGCACCGTGATGTAGTTTTTGCCCGGAATCTATTTAAAAAAATGACTGTAATACATGGTGGTACAACCCTTGAAGGAAAAAAATTATTGGAGGCTATAGATACAAAAGATAAAAAACAATTTGACAAACGAAGTATTGATATTTATGACTACGTTATCAAAGACAATACTCCGGTTGAGCAAAGAAATGGTAACTGGGTGCATGAGTTTTATCGTCTTGATGAGATGATGTTGTATATTAACACTCAGTTTAAAAACAAGGACTTTATCAGACGAATCTTAAATCAGAATAATCAAAACGATGGACAATAGCTTTATAGTTCAGAATCTCCTGCAACAAAAAGAAGGCATTAGATTGGAGTTTAAAGCAAACCCTGATTTAGACATTATTGCCAGAATAATTACAGCTTTTATTAATACACAGGGGGGAGATTTAGTGGTCGGCATTGACGAAGATAAAAAAGTGGTGGGTGTAGAAAAGGCAGAAAGCAAAGCTATCGAAATCAGTGATTATCTGATTAAACATATCAGACCCACTGCCCCTATTGCCGTACAGTTGATTTCATTCAGAACTAAAGAACTTATATTAATAAGTGTTTGGGAAGGTGCAAACAAACCATACCATTATAATAATACTTTTTATGAAAGAATTGAATCAGATACTAAACAAGTAACCCGGCATCGACTTGTTAATCTGATTTCAGACCGAAAACAGGCAGATTCCCACTGGGAAAGAATGGCAGTTTTAGGAGCTGATATATCAGATTTAAATATTTCTGAGGTTGAAGTGACGATGAAATCTTACAGGAATTATACAAATGATGTTGATTTTAATAATGCTGAAGACTTTCTTATCCGATTAGGCCTTATTCAAAATGGTAATATAACCAATGCCTGTATTGTACTCTTCGGGAAATACCCGACTCAGTTTATTCCTCAATCAAGAGTGAGAATTACACTTTATCCCTCAAAAAAATCAGAAAGTCATTTTATTGACGATAGAATATTTGAAGGGAATATATTTGAAAATATCAGTAAAGTATTGTCATATCTTGATAATATTTATGGTAGAAGTGCCTCTGTTAATAAGGTTCTAAGAACAGAAAAAGGTAATTATCCGATACTGGCAATGCGGGAAGGTCTGTTAAACGCAATTGTCCATAGTGATTATAATTCTGCCAGTGGGCATTTACAAATATCTGTCTTTTCTGATAGAACCGAAATAAGTAATTATGGAAGATTACCTGAGGGCATAACTGTAGATGATTTAAGGGTGGAACACCATTCAATATTACGAAACCCCGACATTGCCCAGATGTGCTTTATCAGGAAGTATATAGAAATGCTTGGTAGCGGCACACTGAGGATGATAAATGATTGTAAGGTACACAGGTTTAAAGAACCAATATGGCTAGTTAAGGGGAATCATACAACAGTAGTGTTTCCGGGAGTAACACATGGAAGAAAGAGTGATGGTGTAAATGATGGTGTAAATGATGGTGTTAGTGATGGTGTAAACAGACTAATAGATGCTGGAGTAAAAGAGGGTGTAGTAAGAACCGTTGTTGGTTCTGGTGTTAGAGCAGAGGTAGTTAAGATAGTAACCCTTGTATTATCTGACGAAGGAATAAATATATCTGAGATTATAAAGAAAATTAAAAAACCTAAACCAACTATAGAAAGATATTTAAAAATTGCGAAAGATGTAGGACTAATAGAGTTCAGGGGAGTTCCTAAAACGGGTGGATATTATTTAACAGGTAAAATGAAAGATTTAAATCTATGAGTCAAAGCACAGCCAGTATAGTAAGCAAAGTATGGAGTTTTTGTGACCCTTTAAGAGATGTAGGCGTAGGATATGGAGACTATCTGGAGCAATTAACTTATCTGTTGTTTCTGAAAATGGCTGACGAATACAGCAAGCCGCCCTATAATAGAGCCTTTCATTTCCCTAAACTGAAAGATGAAAAAAATGAGGAGATAGAAGGCGCCAAAACCTGTTCGTGGGAAAACCTCGTGAATGAAAAAGGTGCAGAGTTAGAGTTTTTTTATTCGTCATTGTTAAGGTCTTTATCTACCGAGAAAGGAATGATAGGCCAGATTTTTACCAAGAGCCAGAATAAGATACAAGACCCTGCCATGCTTGCCCGAATCATAGATATGATTAACAAAGAGACATGGCTCATAATGGGGGCAGATGTAAAAGGAGACATTTACGAAGGACTTTTAGAAAAGAATGCACAGGATATAAAAGGTGGAGCAGGACAATACTTTACGCCAAGGCCGCTGATTAAGGCAATGGTGGAGTGTATCCGGCCTCAACCCAAGCGTACCATTGCCGACCCTGCCTGTGGTACGGGAGGCTTTTTCTTAGCGGCTTATGATTATATAGTTGCCCACTTTGAATTGGACAAAGAGAAAAAGGAATTTCTAAAAAACTCAACTTTCTTTGGAAACGAAATTGTAGCCTCTACCCGTAGAACGGCATTAATGAATCTGTTTCTGCATAATATCGGTGATATAGAAAGCGAAAATTTTATTTCTCCTGCCGATGCATTAATTGCAGCTTCTAGTGATACCTATGACTACGTGCTGGCTAATCCGCCTTTCGGGAAAAAAAGCAGCCAGACATTTACCAATGAAGAAGGGGAACAGGAAAAAGAAGATTTAACCTATAATCGTCAGGACTTCTGGGCTACTACAAGCAACAAACAGTTGAATTTTGTACAGCATATCCGCTCAATGCTAAAAACAACCGGATTAGCTGCCGTAGTATTGCCGGATAATGTATTGTTCGAAGGAGGCGCTGGTGAAACAGTAAGAAAAAAACTGCTTGAAACTACTGAATTGCATACAATTCTGAGATTACCCACAGGTATTTTCTATGCACATGGGGTAAAAGCAAACGTAGTTTTCTTTGATAATAAACCAGCCAGCAAAGACCCATGGACGAAGGAAATCTGGGTATATGATTATAGAACCAATATTCATCATACACTCAAGAAAAACCCGCTCAAAATAGACGATTTAAGAGACTTTATTACGTGCTATAACCCAACCAACAGGCATATCAGGAAAGAGATCTATCATGCTGAAACCAATCCGGAAGGCCGTTGGCGTAAGTTCAGCTATGAAGAAGTAATAGCAAGAGATAAAACAAGTCTGGACATCACGTGGCTCAAAGACAAATCATTAACAGACCTCGATGATTTACCAGACCCCGACGTAATAGCCGGAGAAATCATAGAAAACCTATCAGCAGGTTTGGAAAGTTTTAGGAGTGTTATGGTGGCTTTGGGCGATGAATAAGTCATGAAATTGTTCAATAGAATTACAAGCATAATTGCTGACCTACCAAATTAATAATAGCCCCGGTACAACCGGGGCAAAATCAACTCACCACCCCCCACTCCCCCCTTCTTCAAAACGTCCAAAACGTCCGAAAACGGACAATATTCCCATCCACAAATCCACCACAAACTACTCATAATCAATCACTTACATTTTTCGGCATAGGGTTTGTCTATATATAAATAAAGACCTATTCTCAATACAAAATTATGATAAGTAACTATTTAAAAATTGCATGGCGGAATTTGTGGAAAAACAAAACTTTCAGCCTTCTTAACATTCTTGGTTTAGCGCTCGGCATGGCTTGCAGCCTTTTGATTATGTTGTGGTTGCAGGACGAAATCAGAAAAGACAAGTTTCACAAAAACGGCAAACAACTGTACAGAGTAATGGAAAACCAGTTTTATGCTGGTGAAACCGTTACCTATGCTTCTACGCCCGGCATTTTTTCTCAGCATGTCACCAAAGATATTCCTGAGATTGAAATGGCAAGCCAGATGCTCTGGGAAGAAACACCTCTGTTTACGGTAGGTGATAGATTTGAAAAGGAGAAAGGACGCTATGTAAACGGCGATTTCCTGAATATGTTTAGCTTCGGACTCGAAAAAGGCGATGCCCGTACGGCCCTCAAACGTCCTGACGGCGTTGTGATTTCTAAGAAAATAGCCGATAAATACTTCCCTAATCAGGATCCACTCGGCAAAACCATCAGAATCAACAACAAGGATGATGTAATGGTGACAGGTGTGCTAAAGGAAATCACAGACGAATCATCGCTCAAATTCGACTTCCTGATGAGTTACGAGCATTGGCTCAAAACCAACGATTGGGCCAAAGAATGGGGGAACAACGGCCCGAGAGCCTACGTAATGCTCAACAAAAATGCCTCTTTAGAAAAAGTACAGGCCAAATTAAAGGGCTACATCAAAACCAAAAACAAAGACAGCAACGTAGAGATGTTTCTACAACCTTATGAAGATGTATACCTGTATTCGAATTATAAAGCCGGAGTGCAGGATGGTGGCCGGATTGATTATGTAAAAATGTTTACCATCATTGCTATTTTCATTTTAGTAATTGCCTGTATCAACTTCATGAATCTGGCTACGGCACGCTCTATCAAAAGGGCCAAAGAGGTAGGCGTAAGAAAAGTGGTTGGGGCAGTTCGTTATTCATTAATCGCGCAGTTCCTGGGCGAATCACTGATTATCGCTTTCATTAGTCTCATTTTTGCGGTTTTCATCGTCTTCTTAATGCTGCCTGCTTTCAATACATTGACAGACAAACGTTTAGATATTAATTTCGGTGACCCTCTGTTCCTGTTAATCCTGCTGGGTCTGACAATCGTTACAGGCATTGTTGCAGGTTCATATCCTGCCCTGTTCATGTCGTCGTTAAAACCTGTGGTTGTATTGAAAGGAGCCTTGAAATTCAAACCCAGCGCTACTTTTTTCCGCAAAGGCCTGGTAGTTTTTCAGTTTGCGCTTTCTATTATGCTCATTGTCGGTATGCTGGTGGTGTATAATCAGATAAATTATATACAGAGCAAAAACCTGGGGTTCAACCGTGAAAACATGTTGTTTATGCCACTGGAAGGTGATTTATCGAAGACTTTCAACACTTTCAAACAAGAGTTAATTAATATGCCCGGCATTAAGTCGGTCACCTGTTCGCAGTCCGACCCACTACAGGTAGGTAGCTCCACACAGGGCGTAACCTGGAGCGGAAAAGACACAACCAAGATAATTCTGTTTTCACAAAACCCTGTTTCATACGATTATCTGGCCACAATGGGCATTAAACTGAAAGATGGCCGGGACTTCTCCCCAACTTTCAGCACAGATACCTCTAACTACATCATCAACGAAGAAGCTGCCAAGAAAATGGGCATGAAAGACCCTGTAGGCAAAGAGATGACTATGTGGGGCAGAAAAGGGACGATAGTAGGTCTGGTAAAAAGCTTCCATATTAATACTTTGCACGAGAGCATCCCACCATTGATTCTTAACATGCAGAGAGGCGAGAACTGGGGACAGATAATTGTGCGCACCAATCCCGGACAAACCAAAGAGGCTATTGCCAGTATGGAAAAAGCCTACAAAAAGTTTAATCCGCGTTTCCCTTTTGAATATAAATTCACCGATCAGGAATTTGCCGCCCAGTATAAAGGCGAAAACGTTGTGAGTAAACTGGCTAATTATTTTGCATTCCTTGCCATCTTTATTTCTTGTCTGGGTCTGTTTGGCCTGGCCATGTTCACAGCAGAGCAACGTACCAAAGAAATAGGCGTAAGAAAAGTATTAGGCGCAAGTGTGGTAAGCATTACAACCATGTTGTCAAAAGACTTCCTGAAATTAGTATTGATTTCAGCGGTGATTGCCTTCCCGCTTGCATGGTATCTGATGAAAAACTGGTTGCAGAAATACCAGTATCGCATTGAAATAGAGTGGTGGTTTTTCTTACTCGCAGGTATAGTAGCCGCATTGATTGCTCTGCTAACGGTGAGCTATCAATCAATAAAAGCAGCATTAATGAATCCAATAAAATCTCTTAAAACGGAGTAGATGGCATGGAGCATAGGGCAAAGGGCATAAAGGGAAAGCATTCCTTTTGCCCCTTGCCCTTACCCCCCTGCCCTTTGCCCCACAAACCAACGAAGCATGGCACATATAGCTATCCCGATTCCGTCGCTTCCGGGTAAGCAGGACATCGAAATCGAAGTTACCATTAATGGTTTAAAACAGCAGCTCCACTACCGTGTTGAGCTATTCTATTGGGATGAATGTGAGTTCCCGACGGTGGACCGTGCAGAATGTATCAGAAATATGTTGTCGAGGTATGATCAGGACTGGACACTGTATTATATCGGCTCACCTACAGATGCATTTGTGCCAATCACTTTTGTAAAAAGAGCAGATTTACCTTTACAAAGAAGACTAACAACCGGGGTAGAATTATGATATAATTTTACATCAGTCAATTAACCTTAATTATAACTAAACGACCTTTTAGGAGCTGCCTGCACCAAAGAGATTTTTTATGCATGGCTTAGCTTCGGCCTCACAATCCCTCTCCAATAATTGGGACTGTGAGGTTCTTCTTCATATCTATCCGCAAAGAATAATACTAAAGAATAAAAATTCCATCCTTGTGGAGACGACTTGCAGGCGTCTCCATTGGCATATCTATAGGTTTCAATCCAATTTTAGGAGGTAGTTTTGAAAACTAACATATCATTCTTTGCATCGTTATAGACCCTTGGAGACGCCTACAAGTCGTCTCTACATAAATGATTTTTTTATTTAGAATGCTTATTTCTTGCATTCCTTTAAATGGTTTTCATTGTTTCCCCCTACCCCCTCCGCTTCTTGACATCAACATGGTCAGCATCGCCAATCAGAAATCCATAAGGTCTTAGCCCTTCTATTGAATCGAAGATAACTTTTATAATCGCAGTAATAGGCAAAGCCAGCACTAATCCAGAAATCCCCCATAAGTTACCAAAGATAATCAAGGCAATAATAGCCGACATTGAGTTAATACTTACTTTAGACCCAACTACATAAGGCGTTATAAAATTACCTTCTAAAAACTGTACCCCTCCGTACAAAGCAGCAACTCCAACTGCATACCAGGCCGAATCTTTTGTAATAAGAGCAAAAACTATTGGCAATAATGAGCCTATCGCTACACCGATGTATGGAATGAGCACTAAAATGGCAGCAAAAAAACCAAAGAAAAAAGCATGCTCAATACCCAGTATAAACAAGCCCAGGGTATTAAGAATCCCTATGATACCAATCACAATAATAAGCCCTACTACATAATTGACGACCACATCTTTTACTTTTTTGAGTACCACATCTACCCTATGGTTACTCACGGGTTTCAAAGCCTTGTACAGAAACACCCGGATAAAATCACGATAAAGCAATAGTAAGAAAACATAAAGCGGTATCAGGGTCAGGTTACCTAATAGTCCAGTAGTAGTAGAGAGCGTGTTGGTAATAATATCGCCATTGTTTTTGATGAACTCAGTCAGGTATTTTTGTCCCTCAATTCGTTGCTTGGTACGGCTGATATGAAAAGTATCCCGAATCATGAATTGTATATCCCGATACCACTTTTCTGCTTTCTCAGTCAGTTGAGGCATTATTTCTTCCAGGTCTGTTATCTGAATATAGACGATATAGAAAAATAAGGCTATGAACCCTAATGTCAGCAAAACGGCCACAGTAATAGCCAACCAGCGGGGAAAACCATATTTCTCTAAAAAAAGACAGACAGGCACCAGTAACAAGGCAATTATCCCCGAAAATGTAAGCGGAATAAGCAAATCCCTCAAAATATACATTCCATAGATAATAATTACCAGCGAAATAAGTATATAAGCAAGACGGGTAAAAAAAGGCTGTTGACGGATTTGCATAGGAATAGGTTAGAAATAATTAAATACTAATTGTAGTACCTGTTTTCAATCAAACAAAATTAGCTAACTTGTTGTCCAAATTCAAACTTTTAGAAAACATTTAAAAATCGTCTGTATCGCGGACAATACATAAATTCATGTTTCTATATAAATTTTATATGCTGTTGTTTTCGATGAAAATTGCTACCTGCAATTGTCATTCAGAAATAAACAAAAGCGGCTTCCAATCGGCCAGAACTCAATATACTATTACAAAAACAGGGCGAATGCCTGTATGCATTAATGAGAACTCAGGCCTTGCACCTGCATGGCAGGAAAATTATTACTGGACACACAATGACGGTGGCGGAAATACCGAACTATACATGATTGATAAAAGAGGTTATATTTTTGATACCTTATTTGTGAACGACTCTCAGAATATTGACTGGGAAGAATTAACCAAAGACGACCAGGGGAATATCTATATCGGTGATTTCGGCAATAATAATCAGGCCCGGCAAGACCTCACGATTTACAAACACAAGAATAAGAATACCGAGAAAATCACCTTCCGCTATGCCGACCAGACTGATTTTCCGTCAAAAGAACGTGTGTTTGATTGCGAAGCGTTTTTCTGGTATAAAGGTAAACTCTACCTGTTTTCGAAAGACTGGTCAAATAAACATCTGACAAAATTATACGTATTGCCGGATAAAGCCGGAGATTATACCATAAGCCCCAAAGAAAGTATATTCCTGAAAAGCCCCGTTACAGCAGCCGACATAAGCCCCGACGGAAAAGAATTTGCCCTGCTTTCTTATGGCAAAATCTACACGTTTGAGATTGCAAACGGAGAAATAAACTTCTCAAAACCCAAAGGCTGTATTAAAATAGGTCGTAATCAGATGGAAGCCCTGAATTATATCAGCAACACCGATTTTATTATGACCAATGAGCAGAGGAAGATTTATACGGTGGTAAGGAAATAAATAAGTGCATATTTAGATATTGTTTACCTTTCATTTATTCGCTTCTTCCTTTCCCTCGAAAACTTTACAATCAATCCTATAATAAGAACGACTAATATCTGTGTTGACATAAAACCTAAAGTCAATAAAAGAAATCTAACAGGTTTTTCATCATTCCGGGTTAAATAATAGATTCCGGTTATGACCATTGCCACTGCTAAAAAATTAATCGCAATAAATCTACCATAATATTTCCGCTTCTCTTGTGCCAACTGTTTGGCTGAAAAACGGACACTAACAATAAATAAAATGATTAAAGCAATAATAGTTGTAAGAATCATAGCTGTATTTGATTGTATATACGAATAACAGATTTTTTAACCGCATAGCATTAACTCCATTTAATAAAAGCACTAGAATATGCATGTATCTGTTTATATAAAAAATTTTAAAATTTCTCAGAATATTACTATCTTGCATTACAAATATTATGCAAGCATACTATAATGGAAACCTACGGCAAAATCCTGAATATCGCTATGCCTATATTCCTGGGCTTAGTTTTGTTAGAAAAACTTTATGGCTGGTTCGCTAAGAAAGAGTCATTCAAAACAATGGATATGCTTTCGAGCATGACATCAGGTTATACCAATATCATCAAAGATGTATTAGGGCTAAGCATCTCTTTACTCACCTACGACTACATGGTAAGGCACTGGGCTATCATTAAGATAGAGTCTACTATCTGGGTCTATATCATTGCCTTCATTGCTCTTGATTTTTCAGGTTATTGGATACATCGCATGAGCCATCAGATTAATTTTTTCTGGAACAAACACGCTATCCATCATAGCAGCGAAGAGTTCAATCTGGCATGCGCTTTACGGCAGAGCATTTCGACCTTTGTCAATCTGTTTACGGTTTTCTTATTGCCTGCTGCTTTGTTGGGTGTAGATGGTAAAGTGATTGCTATTGTTGCGCCTTTGCATTTATTTGCCCAGTTCTGGTACCATACCGTGTATATCCGCAGGATGGGTTTCCTTGAAAAAATCATCGTAACCCCTTCGCACCACCGTGTACACCACGCTATCAACCCCGAGTATATAGATAAAAATCACTCACAGATATTCATTATCTGGGATAAACTTTTTGGTACTTTTCAGGAAGAATTACCTAACGTTCCTCCCGTATACGGTATTACCCGTCCGGTTAGTACCTGGAATCCGATTAAGATTAACTTCCAGCATTTATGGTTATTAATAAAGGATGCTTACCGGACTGATAGCTGGCGAGATAAACTGCGTATCTGGTTTATGCCTACAGGCTGGCGGCCGGCAGATGTAATTGACAAATACCCAATTCATAAAATAGAAGACCCCTATCATTTCAAAAAGTACGCACCAAAGGCATCCTTGCTCATGCAGGTCTGGATATGTATACAGTTTCTGTCTACTTTCGGGCTTATCAGCTATTTCTTTGCCAATCTTGCCACTATCGGCAGCCCCAATATATTCATTTACGGAGGTTTTATCTTCCTGATTGTATTTGCCTATACTGAGTTAATGGACAGAAATCCTTATGCACTGCTTTATGAAACATTAAAGAATATCGTAGGCCTATTGATTATCTATCAGATGGGTGACTGGTTTGGTATCAGTACAAAATTCCCCTGGGCTACTGCGGTAATTGTTGCTTATTTCATACTTTCTACGCTTGTAACGGCTTATTTTGTATGGTTTGATATCCGAAAAGATAGCATTGTAAATGAAATTGCTTATTCAGAGATGGTGCAGTCGTAGGGTAATAATAGGTCTGTAAATCTGGGCTTAATAAATATATAATCATCAAAAACATACTATCACACTACACACTCTCAAACAATTTCTTATAGGCATGCTCATAGCCCAGTTTGATTACCTCTCTGATATCGTTTGAGTTAAACTCCGTCAACTCTAAATGAACAGGTTCATCGGGGCGGATAATAGTCAGATTAATTTTTCTGGCTAATTTAAACGAGCCAATGCTCATGTAATTTTCAGCATAGTTTTCGGCCCACTCAATATCACTATTCTCAAACTGACTCACCGTAATATCTTTTACCCGCTCAATCAGGCTCAGAAAGCTCCTGTAATTAAAATGCTCCATCGGGCGATGCTTAGGGTGTGTAGAGATGCAATATATCTCGGTTGCTCCATCTTCAATTGCTTTTTTTATTGGCACTACCTCTCTTAAACCACCATCCATATAGGCCTCCCTATGATCTCCACCAATTTGTATGGCAGGCATAATAAAAGGAAGGGAGCTACTTGCCCGCAGGTAATCCAGAAAGTGCTGTTCGAGCGGGTCGGCATAGTGCATTTCGCCTGTATTGATATTCACAGCACCTACTTTCAGGTAAATAGGACTTCGGCGAAGCATATTAACATTGAGATATTTTTTTAATTTATCATGTAGCGGATTGGTATCTATCAGGCCATCAAAGCGGCTCATGATAGTATCAATACCTAATGAAAATCTCGATTTCAGAATACCAATATCAGAAGGCTTGGTGATGTTTTCAAGCCAGAATTTTAAAAGTTTTTTATTAACCAGATCCCAATTGATTACTCCTTTCTCCACATATTGAATCCCTGCTTCGTTTACCATAAAACTTGCGTTTAATGCCCCTGCAGAGATACCGTAAATCATTTCGGGCTTAAATCCTGTTTCTAAAACTGCCTGAATTGCGCCAACCTGCCATGCTCCTTTAAGTGAGCCTCCGCCCAAAACTAATGCCTTCATGTATAATGGTTCTAATTGAATAAGCGAATTAGTAAATAATTCATAAATTTTCAAACATATCCGGCAAAATTAAATTTGGCTATCATTCGCCAGTGTCCTATATTTGAATCAAATTTAATAAGAACAAAATACACTGGATTGAATAGTTTTATTTATTAATGTTGGGATTTAAAAATTAAGATAATTATTAGTTTTTTTTGGACAAAACCATTAAAATTTATACAATTTGCTTAATTCTTCATTAAAAATAAGATTTCGGTCGTAACATTGTACCATTAGAGTAAGCTATCTACTTACTCATGTCTTCATGTCTTTGAATATAAAGCAAATACAGGCTCCAATTGAGCAGGAATTGAAGGTTTTCGAGAAGAAATTCCGTCAGTCAATGAAAACTGATGTAATGCTTCTTGACCAGATTATGAGCTATATTGTACACCGGAAAGGAAAACAGGTACGACCAATGTTTGTTTTTCTGATGGCTGGCACTCTAGGCACTATTGGTGAGTCTACCCATAGAGGTGCCGCCATGATTGAGTTATTACACACTGCCACACTCGTACACGACGATGTGGTTGATGACTCAAATTACCGTCGTGGCTTCTTCTCAATCAACGCACTCTGGAAAAACAAAATAGCCGTACTGGTAGGTGATTACCTCTTATCACGAGGCTTATTGCTGAGTGTCAATAACAAGGAATTCTACCTGCTTGAAATCATGTCGATGGCCGTAAAGGAAATGAGTGAGGGTGAACTATTGCAGATGGAAAAAGCGCGCAGACTTGATATAACCGAAGACCTTTACTATGAAGTAATACGCCAGAAAACGGCTTCGCTGATTGCCTCCTGTTGTGCCATAGGTGCTGCTTCGGTAGGTGCCGATGAAACAATTATTGCCAAAGCCAAGCTTCTGGGTGAGAAAATCGGTATGGCTTTTCAGATAAAAGATGATTTGTTTGATTATGGCGATGCCGAAATCGGTAAACCTACGGGCATTGACATTAAGGAGAAAAAAATGACCTTACCGCTCATTTACTCCCTTAATCATGCTAGCTGGTCTCAAAAAAGAAATATTATCAATTTAGTAAAAAATCATTCAGAAAACCCTAAAAAGGTAGAAGAAGTAATCAGTTTTGTTAAAAACTCAGGTGGTATCCAGTATACAACCGAAGTAATGAAACGCTACGTGAGCGAAGCCAAGGAAATTCTATTTACTTTCCCCGATTCCATTTTCCGCCAATCTTTACACGATCTGATTCAATTTACAATTGAACGAACGAAATAGATAGAATATTCAGTAAAAACTATCTATCCTGTCTTTACAATCAAAACAATACGAGCAATTCTTACAGAAAATACAATTGAGAGCAACTATATTGTATATTCAATAAATTTTCTCTATACAATAAATATGACTTAATCTAAACGTATAATATATACTAAATTTTCAATATATAATGAAAATATCTCTATTTTACCACTGATTTACTGACAGATACACAGTTGCTCTGCGGCACTCTACGCAAAACTCAGTGACCTCCGTGGTAAATGGCAAAAGATTACATTTCAATCCATAAAACCTGAACATACAATATATTCTAAATTTTCAGAATAAAATGAAAATATACTTATTCCCCCTCCTACTTATTATCTATACTTCTTATGGACAAAAATCATCGCCCCGGAAGATAGACGCCAATAGAATAACTGATTATCTATCAAGTCTTCCTGCTACAGTTAAAGTTACCCTATCTGTTGAGAGTATGGAAGGTGAAGAATACTTCAGCTATAGACCTTCTGTTATAGTTCCTTCTGCCAGTGTGATAAAAATCCCGATCCTGATGGAATTGATGGAGCAGGTTAAATCAAAAAAGGTTGATTTGAATGCTGCTCATATTTTACGGACATCTGACAAGGCAGGAGATTCAAGTATCATAGGCGATATGCCCGATGGCACAAGGTTGACAATCCGCGAATTAGCGCAGGAAATGATACATTCCAGCGATAATACCGCCACTAATATCCTAATCAAAAAGCTGGGAATGGAGGCCGTGAATCAGAATTTAATGCGCTTAGGTAGTACAAAAACAAGGCTCAACCGTATTATGCTAGATACGATGGCAGTAAAGCAGGGACACCAGAATTGGGTAAATGTTTTAGAAATTAATGATTTATTACGGAAGATATATAATAAAGAAGTAGCAAGTCCGACTTTGTGTGACGAAATGATAGCTATACTGAAAAATTGCAGAGATAAAAGCACGATTCCGGCAAATTTGCCCAAAGATCTAGTAATTGCACATAAAACAGGAGAATTATCTTATCTGCGGGGCGATGCGGCAATAGTGTATACCAAACAGCCTTTTATTATCTCTGTTTTTGTAGAAGGATTTAAAGAACTCCCACAGGCGGAAAGGATTATTGCCGATTTAGCAGAAATCTGCTGGGAAAATCTGAAATAAGGCTTTACTCCCTTTTCCTGGGTTCATATTTTTCAGGAGCATATAGAAAACCGAAAGCCTCGGCGCCCTCTTTGGTATGTACCCGATGGTGTACATAGTGCGCATTCATAATCCGTTTCATATACTTGTTTCTGGCCACAAACTTTATTTTAATTCTGCGATGCACAATAATATCATGAAAAATAAAATAGGCTATGCCATAGCATGTAACGCCTGCGCCGATCCATGTCAGGTACCAGAAGTCAGGGTTAATGTTACCATAAATAATGCTTGAAGCAGCTATTATACTGAATACCACAGCATAATAATCGTTTTTTTCGAAAAAGCCTTTATGGTGTTGATGGTGATCTTTATGCCAGTTCCAGCCAAAACCGTGCATGATGTATTTATGGGCAAACCAGGCCATAAATTCCATAAAACAGAAAGTTCCTATTACAATTGCTGCTTTTATTAAGATCATTTTAATGCTGGAATATGAGGTTTAAATCTATGAAATCGTCTATCTTGTCTTCTTAACACAAAATTAGCATTGAATGTTTGATATTGCACGCATAAGATTCCTAATTTTGAGACTTATTTTAGACCCTGTAACACCAATAATACTTTATACATAAAATCACTTACAATGAAACGTCTGACATACCTGTTACTCCTACTCAGTCTGCCGATTTTTGCCCAGAAAACGCAAAAAGCATCCACACCTACAAAACCTAAACTGGTATTAGGCATCATGGTCGACCAGATGCGTTATGATTATCTGAATCGTTACTATGATAAATACAGTGAGGGAGGTTTTAAAAGATTGATGAACCAGGGCTTCAACTGTCGCAACAATCAGTATCATTACGCAAGCACAATTACAGGCCCGGGCCATGCAGCTGTGTATACAGGCTCTGTTCCGGCTATAAATGGCATTATCGGTAACGACTGGTACGACCCGTTTCTTAATAAAACAGTGTATGTAGCCGAAGATACCACTGTAACTGCAGTAGGGACAGACGTAGCAGGGACAGAGGGCAAACGCTCTCCTGTGAACATGAAAACCACTACCATTACTGACCAGTTAAGATTGGCTACGCAATTCCAGTCTAAAGTAATAGGAATTGCCGCTAAAGACCGTGGGGGTATTCTACCTGCCGGTCACTCAGCCAATGCTGCTTACTGGTTTGACGGTAAATCAGGCAACTGGATTACAAGTACTTATTATATGAAGGAGTTACCACAATGGATGAAGGACTTCAATGCAAGAAAACTGCCTGATTATTATAAAACGCAGAAATGGGAAACGCTCCTGCCAATAGCCCAATATACCGAAAGTGATGAGGATAATCAGGAGTATGAGAATTCAATGCCTGGCGAAAAACTACCTGTTTTCCCTCACTCAATTACTAATAATACTGCCATTCTTACCTCCCCATTCGGGAATAATATGACCAAGGAAATGGCTCTGGCAGCCCTGAAAAACGAAAAAATGGGACAAGGCGCTTTCACCGATTTTCTATGTGTAAGTTTCTCATCTCCCGACTATGTAGGTCATGCTACCGGAACACACTCTATTGAAGTAGAAGACACCTATCTGCGTCTTGATAAAGATATTGAAGAGATATTGAATTACCTTGACGCCACACTAGGTAAAGGTACTTATACGGTTTTCTTAACAGCCGATCACGCTGCTGCAGATATACCTGCGTTCCTGAATAAAAACAAATTACCGGGTGGCGTTTGGATGGGTGCCAAAGAGGTAAATTACCTGAATGGTCAGATGGTTGAGAAATTTGGTGCAGGTAAATGGATTCTGTCAACCGATAATTATCAGATTACCCTGAACCGTGAACTGATGAAGAAAAACAAGGTAGACATGAACGAAATGTACAAAATGGTAAAAGAAGAATTGATTTCTCAGGGTTCTCCTGTCTATCAGGTTGTTAATTTCCATGACTTTGGCAATACTGTTATCCCGGAATTTTATAAGACATTGGTTGAGAATGTGTATCACCCTAAACGCAGTGGTGATTTCATGATATTGCTAGAGCCTGGCTGGTTCCATAGCGGAAGCAAAAAAGGTACTACTCACGGCACTATGTGGCAATACGACCGCCATGTACCGCTATTATGGTATGGCTGGAATATCCCTAAAGGTGAAACAATCCAACAAACCTATATAGCTGATATTGCTGCTACTTTAGCTGCGCTACTGAAAATTCAGGAGCCAAGTGGTTGTATAGGCAAACCTATTGAGCCGATATTTAAGAAGTAAGTCTGGAAATATTAATCATAAAGAGGCCGCAGGAAATATTCTTACGGCCTCTTTTATTTACAGACCCACCTCAATCATCAGGTGATGCAAATCCTGATGGTGCTGCCTTGATGCCTGTTTGCCTTTCCACATAAACAAACCCTGCTGTAATAATGCCCGCCCCGTATCATTCCTTGAGACTACTACCAGCTTGTTCTTCCTGTCAACAATCATAAACTGTCCACCCCAACCCGATGCCCAGAAAGTACTCTCATCGGTATCATTCAGCCATAAATACGCATAGTGGTCAAAAGGCTCATTATTCTTGTCTTCCGAATGCGGATAAGTACTTTCAGCTACCCACTTGGCCGAAACAATGGTTTTACCCTTCCATTTACCATCGTTCAGCATCAGCATACCGATTCGTGCCATGTCTTCGGCTGTCATGAAAATAATATATTGCCTGTGTTCCGAATAATCGGGTTGCTTATAAATCACATAATTGGCTCTGAACTTCTTCATGCCCAATGGTTTTGCAAGCCATTCCTCAATAGCTTCGCCAATGCTCAGATGGGTTTGTTGTTCAAAAATAGTTCCCAGCACATTAAATCCCCAATTGTTGTAGTAGAAAAACTCTCCCGGCTTGTGCATACCTCTTTGCGGGCGTGAGGCTTTCATCTCTTTGGTTTCGCCGGCTGCTTCAATATAAATACCGGAGCGGGACATCAATAAATCTCTTACCGTACAGGTCTTTTCAATAGCCGTCAGTGGCGCTTTGTTATCATCAATGTTTAATTCTGCCAATGTCTGGTTCAGGCGAATTAATCCTTTATCGATAGCTATGCCATATAAAACACTCATGATACTTTTGCGGGCCGAATGTGTCATGATTGGCAGATGAATATCACCCCAGGCGGACAGTACACTATCGTTTCTGATAGCAATAAAAGCATCATATTCGGTCTTCTCTTTCAGAAACTGATAGGCCTGATTGATTTTCTCCGGATGCTTTGGCTGATTAATGACAGGTAGTGGCTGATAGGATTTTCTGGCGCTGTTCCAGAATTTAGGAGAGCACGAAACAACAGCGGTAGCGCTTACCAACAAGGCAATAAGGATAATTACTTTTCTTTGCTTTTTCATGATTGTTATTTTTTCAGCAAAGAAAGGCTATCAAACTACTATGAATCCTCTCAAAAAGGCTTTTGAGAGTTATTTTTAGGCAAAAAATCTTTAGGCGACTGCCCTGTGATAGATTTAAAGACCCGATAAAAACTTGCCTCAGAGTTAAAGCCGGATTCCAGGGCAATTCCTAGGATAGAAATGTGTTTATAATCCTGACTGATTAATTTAAGCTTTACCTCCTCTACCCTCTTTTCGTTAATAAAGTTTCTGAAATTCTGATGAAACTCTTCATTGATTACTGTAGAAAGTATTCCCTCACTCACCCCTATCAGTTTTGCTAAGGTGCTTAAATTCAGTTCGGCATCCAGATAAACCTTATCTGCTTCAATGGCTTTTAGTAATTTTATTTTAACTGCTAAAACCTGTTCTGCATTCAAAGCAGCGACTGAACGTTTTCTGCCTGAAAAGCCACCTGAAAATCTTTTTGCTGATAACCTGCAAAGCCTAAATAATAAACCAGCACAGCCAGATAAAAGTAGAAAAACAGCCATTGAATAAAATACCTTGCCCCTGCACTGAAAAACACCTCCATCAGAACATTTATCATCAGAATTAAAACCAGAACTCCCATAGCTATCAGGATATTCCTTATCCAGTTATAATCAGGGAAGGAAGCATTAGATATATTGGTGTTTAACCATTGTTTATACATCTGTATCCGCCTGAAACTTAATACCCAATAAATAATCCCTGAAACAACAGATAAAATATCTTCAAACTCCTTGATACGATTATAGTACAGACCTTCGGCCAACCTGTCTTTTAAGGCAATATCATTGGTTTGCCAACTTACTATATAAACCCAGAAAGCATGGCATAGAAATACAAGCACAGGCAGGAAATGAACCCACTCTTTCCCCTGCAACCGATAGTTTTTTTGTGTGAGCGAAAGTGTATATAAATAGAAAAGCGGCTGAATCAATAAATCAAAAGCAAGAGGGAGATAACGCCAGTGAGGTCTTTGCCAAAGCCCAAGTGTATGAATCAATATCTTAAAACTTAATACAATGAAGGTAAGCAGAATAAAGGCTAGTATAGTTTTATCAGTCCGGGCAGGTCGCTGCCACAAGAGTAATACAGCACAGATTAATCCCTGCACCATGCCTAATAAAACTATTATGTCAAAAATGGAGAGATTGATGTTCTGTTTATGATTGATATTTAAAGGTGCTTATAGCGCTTTATGCATTTCCTTACCGCAACTGATACTTCAAGTACAAACCTTCCGAATGTTCAAATTTACCGTTCTGTACATCATAGTGAGGTTCTGCTCTCAATGAGACATTCAGGCCGTCTATTACTTTCCAATCTTTTACCAGTCTTAACATCAGGATACTTCTGTAGGGTTCAGAGCCTTCATAATTAAATTTACGTGTATAGGACTGAAACAAATCGTTGCCCATTGGTGAGCTAAAGAAATGCCCGAACCAATAGCTTATCCCCACCTGAAATTTAGGGTGTTGCCAATAGCCGTTCAGATAATAAGCGCTTCCTTTAAGCGGAGATTCAAAATAGCTCACGTAATAATTATCAGCCACAAGGCTCTGGTTGGTCAGAAAATCCTTTTGAACTCTTAGACCTAGGGCAGTATTTACGAGTGTACGTACAGGTTGCAGGCTCTGGATATTCTGTCCACCCATGTGGTATACGCTTCCTTGTACGATAGCCTTTACTTTAAAATCCCTCACAAGCAATGCCGGACTATAAAACGATAGTCCATTCCATATATACTCCTGATTCGTTTGTCCCGGGCTTGTGCTCCGCTGCCAGTCAATCCAGGCATCAAAATAGATTTCGTCACTGATTGTAGTCTTTTTCAGCTTTGTAGTTTTCTGGTATTTCACTTGTGCGCCATGCTCAAGAGGATTGCTCACTAATCGCTCAAAACTCATCATAGGTTCAATCATTCTGTGGTTGATATTCCCTTCAATATTTCCGAATAAAAATCGCCAGTCATTCTGTTTTATCTGAATCGTAAAAGTGGGCTGAATCTCCTTAAAACCCCTGGTACCAAACTCCTTACGAGCAAATGCACCTAATTCTATCGACACTTTTTCATGGGGCTGGTAACTCACTTCAGGATTCAGATAATACCCGAAAAGCGTATAACCATCCGCAATATTATTAAAATATTCGTTGTTTCTTACATAAGCCAGAGCCGAAAACTTTAATTGCACTTTTCCAAGTTTAGACTTATTATAAGAATAAGTATCTTCAAGTGCATTTGTATTGGTTTGGGCCTGCGTTCTGGTAAAAGCCACAAGCAAAATCGCTATACAAAAAAATTTCCAATTAAAAAATCCATTCATCATTAAAAAAAACCGTTCATCACTTTTTTTGCACATAGTATTTTAATTTTATATATCTTTGTATTGTCTTAAAGGTTGAGGTGTCTCTAAAAAGACAAGCACAGAAACACCTGAATACAAGTATTGGATTTCCGAAAAACCAATTGCACTTTTTTTATAGAGAAGTATATACAACAAAATCTTATAACAAGGTACTTTTCTTTTGGGTAGGAAAGTAAATAAAAAAAATGGAAAGTAGATAATGTGACCCGTTTTTAAATTATTAAATGGCAGGAATATATAATTGATGCGGAAAAGGATAGATTAACAGATTGAGGTATTGATGAGGGCGGATTTCATTAGACAGCTATTATCAAAAAAAATAAGTATTAACCTTAAATTTTAAAAAAAATGAAAATTCTAAAAACTATCCTTTTCGTTATTCTCGGTATTGTTGCACTATGTTTAATAGTAGCATTGTTTATTAAAAAAGACTATGCGGTCGAAAAAGAGATTGTAATCAATCAGCCCAAAGCAGTAGTATTTGATTACATTAAATTGCTTAAGAATCAGGATAATTTCAGTGTATGGGCAAAAATGGACCCTACTATGAAAAAAGAATATAAGGGTACAGACGGCACTGTCGGATTTGTATCAGCCTGGGATAGTGAAGACGGCAATGTAGGAAAAGGCGAACAGGAAATCAAGAATATCGTGACAGGAGAAAGAGTAGATTATAATTTACATTTTATAAAGCCGTTTGAATCATCGAGTGATGCATATATGGCTACAGAAAGCGTGGACTCAACCCATACTAAAGTAAAATGGGGCTTTGTTGGTAGAATGGCTTATCCAACCAATCTGATGCTGGCCTTTATGGACATGAACGAGGCAATCGGAAAAGATTTTTCTACAGGTTTAACTAATCTGAAAGGTATACTTGAAAAATAATTTTTAACAAACGGCTGTTATGAAAACAAAATCCGGGAACAAAAGCGTCAAAGATGTTCTGAACACAACTGAAACCAGAAAAAAACGTTTAGATTGCTTTGACTTACTGAAAATGGCAAGTCAGCAGGATGTAGACAAAAAAATACAGGATGTATTGGTTGTGTCGAATCTGTTAGCAAATTTTCAACGATTAATTCACGAAAACTTTATTTCTACCTCAGCTAATGCTCAGGTTCAGTAATTATTCAATCTAATAAAATTAAACAAATACAATAAAAATAAAAATGGCAGCAGAAAAAGACAACATGAGTGACAAATTAAAGAGTCTCCAGACAACCATTGAGAAATTAGATAAAACTTTCGGTAAGGGTACTGTAATGCGCCTGAGCGATACAAAAGTTCTTGAAATTCCTGCCATATCTACAGGGTCACTTGGCCTTGACCTTGCTCTGGGTGTAGGAGGTTTTCCAAGAGGACGTATTGTTGAAATATATGGTCCTGAATCTTCGGGTAAAACAACCCTGGCCCTGCAAGCTATTGCAGAAGCGCAAAAAGCGGGTGGAATAGCCGCATTTATTGATGCTGAACATGCTTTTGACCGTACTTATGCGCAAAAACTGGGTATCGATACCAAAAATCTTCTTATTTCTCAACCTGACTATGGTGAGCAGGCACTCGAAATCGCTGAACATCTGATTAGCTCAGGTGCAGTAGACATATGTGTGATTGACTCCGTAGCAGCACTTGTGCCTAAAGCAGAGTTAGAAGGCGACATGGGCGACAGCAAAATGGGTCTTCAGGCTCGTATGATGTCTCAAGCCATGCGTAAGCTGACTGGTACTATCAATAAAACAGGATGTTGCTGTATTTTCATCAACCAGTTACGTGAT
>CALRLS020000002.1:0-40628 GCA_943368815.1 Cyanobium sp. NIES-981 | reverse complement strand
AAATTAGCCCCCGTTTCAAGTTACCTGCCTGCATCGGAACTGACCGAATGTAATTCATCTGATATAGAAATTCCTGAAGAATTAATGTCACAAATTACCGTGCTTCGTAATCATATGCTAGACAAGCAACCTTTTTTAGATCCTGACCTGACTATAAAAGAGTTGGCCCGACAAATAGGATTCGACACCAAAACAACCTCACTTTTAATAAATCACACGCTGAATCAGAATTTTTATGATTTTATCAATCACTATAGGATTCAGAAAGCCGCTGAAATGCTGAGAGATCCTGTTAACAGAAAAATGACAGTCCTTGAGATCCTTTATTATGTAGGATTCAATTCGAAGTCCTCATTCAACACATCCTTTAAAAAGCATACCGGATATACCCCAACCGAATTTAGAAAACAGCATCAGCGGGCTTGAGTCGACCGAATATTATTCGAACCATTTTTCATTGGAAAAAAAGCGTTCGACTAATTTATCCGGTCGTTTGCCCGTTATTTTCTAGCCAGTTTTGCAGCGAACTAAAATTATTGACATGCAAAACAAATGGAAAAAGAGTAAGGCTCTGCTTTTTATGGCTGCTTTGATAGTTGGCAGCATTTCTGTCGCAAATGCCCAAAAGGCTTCACTGGACAAGCCCTTGACCCGACGGCTGGAAATGATTATTGACAGTACAATGAAGCAAAATAACATTCCTGCTATCTCTGTCGGAATCGTTAAAGATGGCAAACTGGTTTATGCCGGTGGCTTTGGTGTGGCTGACAGGGAGAAAAACACTCCCGTAAATGAACATTCGCTATACCAGATAGGATCGGATACCAAAAAATTCACAGCTATCATTGTAAAGAACTTAATAGCCCAGGGCAAACTTTCATTAGAGATGCCGGTTACCGCATACCTGGGAAATGTACTTAGCCCTGAAAGCTCGGACAAACTGTCAACAATCACATTACAGATGCTGCTCACACATACGTCGGGAGTGCCAAACCGAGAACCAAGCAACCGAAGAGTAGATGGAGATCCGATGACTATCGAATTTACCGAAAAAGATCTGATTGCAGATTTGAATAGCATGAAACTGGAATTTCAACCTGGTACCAAATTTAACTACTCCAACTTTGGCTACGCGATTACAGGGTACATTTGCGAAAGAGTGACCGGCCAGACATACGCAGACCTGATAAAAACCTATGTTACAAACAAATACCATATGTTCAATACTATGATCTCACCGACAGCCAGGCAATCAAAACGAATCGCATGGCCTTACAGGAAAGATAATAGATTGATCAGGTCGAGACCCTGGACGATGGGTAAAATGGCTCCTGCAGGTGGTATTTATTCAAATGTAACGGATATTTCACGATTGATGATTAAGCAGATGAAGGAGTATCAGAAATTTCAGGAAAGCAAAAGAGGGGATAATCCGCTTATACTCACAAAGGATATAGCAGAGGGACATTACGGATTTGGCTTTGTAAAGACGGTAGATGGTATTGGTATGCGGTATGGACACGGTGGCGACTTAGATGGGTATGCAAGCGGTTATGTCTTTTTGTCCCAAAAAACTGTCGGTCTTATACTACTAACTTCAAGTGGCGGACGATGGCTGGGAAGACTTGAAAAACAGATTGTAGCCGAGTTGGCGAAGGAGAAAAAGCAGTAGCATCAAATCGTAGCCTGCATTAAATATAAGAAGCAGCTAAAATTTCTTCAAATCATCTATTAAGTAGTTCGGGAAACGCACAGTTGGGTGAGTAAGAATGAGGCCGCCTCAAACTATTTTGACGGCCTCATTATTTTATAAATCGCTGAAATCGAAAGTTTCTAAGAATTTGGTGGTGAAATGACCGGATTTGAATTGTTCGTCATCCATGAGCTTGATGTGGAATGGAATCGTTGTTTTCACTCCTTCAATCACAAATTCCTGCAATGCCCTTTTCATCCGGGTAATCACTTCTTCCCTTGATTGTCCGGTTACGATTAACTTGGCAATCATAGAGTCGTAGTTTGGCGGAATGGTATAGCCTGCGTATACATGGCTGTCAACTCTTACGCCATGCCCACCCGGTAAATGAAGGTTAGTTATCTTACCCGGTGAAGGACGGAAATTATTGCCCGGGTCTTCGGCATTGATACGGCACTCCATGGCAAATAATTTCGGAAAATAGTTTTTGCCTGAAATCGGTATACCTGCCGCTACTTTTATCTGCTCTTTAATTAAATCAAAATCGGTTACTTCTTCAGTAATCGGGTGCTCTACCTGAATACGGGTGTTCATCTCCATGAAATAGAACTTACCGTATTTATCTACTAAGAACTCAATCGTCCCTGCACCCTCATATCCGATGGCTGCTGCACCTTTTACAGCCGCTGCGCCCATTTCCTCACGGAGTTCCTGTGAAACAACCGGCGACGGTGTTTCTTCCACCAGTTTCTGATGGCGGCGCTGGATTGAGCAATCACGCTCTGATAAATGGCATACTTTGCCATATTGGTCGCCCACTACCTGTATCTCTATATGGCGGGGCTCTTCAACAAATTTCTCCAGGTATAAACCATCGTTTCCGAAAGCAGCACCCGATTCCATTTTGGCATCGTCCCACGCTTTTTCAAATTCACTTTCTTCTTTGATGATACGCATACCACGACCACCACCTCCGGCAGTTGCCTTCACGATAACCGGATAGCCTATTTCCTTCGCTATTTTCTTGCCTTCTTCAACTGACTCCAACAGACCTTCTGAACCCGGTATAACAGGTACGCCCGAATCTCTCATGGTAGCTTTTGCCGTAGCCTTATCTCCCATGTAGTTGATTTGCTCGGCAGTAGCACCTATAAATTTGATACCATATTCAGCACAGATTCTTGAAAACTCAGCATTTTCTGACAAAAACCCATAACCCGGATGGATAGCATCGGCATTGGTGATTTCGGCAGCAGAGATAATATTCGGAATATTGAGATATGATAATTTACTTGTGGCAGGACCAATACAAACGGCCTCATCAGCAAAGCGTACGTGTAAACTATCACGGTCGGCAGTTGAATAAACAGCCACCGTTTTAATGCCCATCTCTCTACAGGTTCTGATGATTCTCAGGGCAATTTCGCCACGGTTGGCTATAAGTATTTTCTTGAACATATAGTTTCAATTAGGTATTATAAGCGTTTTGGCTATCGCATCAATTAACAATGTTTCGTGTTATGAAGCCTATTCTTTTGGTAAACCTGTTAAGGCTCTACTAAGAACAATGGTTGGTCGAACTCAACAGGTGAGGCGTTATCAACCAGTATTTTTACAATTTTTCCTGATATTTCTGATTCAATTTCGTTGAAGAGCTTCATCGCTTCAATGATACAAACAACTTTTCCTGTTGATATTTCATCACCCACTTCTACAAAGAATGGCTTATCAGGGCCCGCAGAGCGATAGAATGTGCCAATCATCGGTGACTTAATGGTAATCAGATTGCTTGCAGGGGCAGCGGCCGGTTGGGCAGCAGGCGCAGCAGCCTGAACAGGAGCTACTGAAGCAGGGGTTTGTGCAGAAACAGGGGCCTGAATAACAGGTGCAGGGGCTTGTTGAACAGCTACCGGTGCTACATTTGAGTAGCGTTTAATAGCCAGCTTTAACTCCGATGTTTCGATATTAACTTCATCTAATCCTGATTGAGCAATAAAGTCTATCAGTTTTTGAATGTCTTTTGTTTCCATGAAGGGTAAAGATTTGTCGTTTGTAATTGAGTATAGTTTATCTGGTTCTCAGGAGTATTCTCCTGCAAAAGTAAACATAAAGACGACACACACAAAGAAATCCGGAACGCTTAGTCTTGATTTCAGAATTAAAAAACTCTTAAAACCAATATTATGTCAGTCCATATTTCTATACCAATGTGATGTCGTCTTTTATAGTATCTTGTCTTATTTCTCTTTTACCCTCGAATCGTATTCGTAAGAAGTCGTATTTACACGAATCAACTCGTCGTTTTCGATGAAAAGAGGTACTTTAATCGTTGCTCCGGTTTCTACAGTAGCTGGTTTCAATGCGTTGTTAGCAGTATCACCTCTAATACCCGGCTCGGTATAAGTTACTCTTAGCTCTACATAAGCAGGTAGTTCTACACTTAAAATGGTTTCGGTTTCGGCGTGTACCAGAATATCTACCTGTTGACCGTCTTTCATCAAATCGGCTTGCGGAACCAGTTTATCTTCTATGTTTACCTGTTCGAATGTTTCGGTTTCCATAAAATTGAAACCTGTTTCATCCTTATATAGAAACTGGTATTGTCTTTTTTCAATTCTTGCGGTAGTCACCGTTACACCAGAGTTAAAAGTATTATCAATTACTCTTCCTGTACGGAGGTTTCTAAGTTTTGTTCTGACGAAAGCCGGGCCTTTACCAGGTTTTACGTGTTGAAACTCTACAATTGTATATAGGTCATTGTTCCAATCAAGACAAAGGCCATTTCTAAAATCTGCTGTTGTTGCCATTATTATTAAATAAAGCTTATCGTATAATTATTATTAATCAGGTGCATGTTTAAATCCTATCATGTTGCCTTTGCAGGTCGAATCATAATTTTAAACATACATTCACTATCTTTCAAAATTAAAAACTATGCTCACAAAAGGCATCATCGGAACATCGTACTTAAAGCGCCCGAAATCAATATCTTTGCCGTTTTTACGATAGCGTGCATTGAATTGATTGAACAGGAAATTTACTCCAACTTTTATCGTCAGTTCTTCCTGTGGTCTGAAACCAATATATACTTCATTATTTGTTGTACCCCTGCCGCCAAAGGCTAAATTAAAACCCGGGACAGACGTACTGAGGCTGTCTAACCGCTGGCCGCTGTTATTCTTTACGCTCAACGAATCTCTTCTTTTACCAAAAGCGAAGCCTATTAAATCAAAGTTTGCCCCCACTATTATTTTTTTTGACTGAAATTCCACAATAAGCGGAATATTCAGGGCATTTACGTTTGTTCTCGGATACGGAATAATACTTACTCCTTTGTTTTTTGATTCAATGCCTGTATAAGTTTTCTCTTTGGCAAAAAAAGATGTTATTCTGAAACCTGTTCCAATGGCAAAATTATTGTTTTTACCCATTACCAGGGTTTGACTATACAAGAACGACGGAGCCGAAGTCTTTTTGCCAAAACCAAAACCTAACGAATAATGCTCTAGTACTCTCATTTGCTGAGCAAACGAGGTATTTAACCCCAGAAGGGTAATAATTAGTATCAGCAATTTTTTCATCTTACAATGTTGCGATAGACAGAGTTTTAACTATTACTTTCTTAGTACGCCCACTTAATATAGGCTGAGCCCCAGGTAAAACCGCCACCAAAAGCGGCCAGAATTAGATTATCTCCCTTTTTTATTTGTTTTTCGTAATCAAAAAGGCAAAGAGGTATAGTGCCTGCTGTAGTATTTCCGTAATTCTGGATATTGAGCATTACTTTTTCGTCGCCAATTCCCATACGGCGGGCAGTAGCATCAATGATACGCTTATTAGCCTGATGTGGCACTAACCAGGAAATATCATCTCCGGTCAGATTGTTGCGTTCCATGATTTCGGCTGAAATGTCGGCCATGTTTGTTACTGCAAATTTGAATACAGACGGGCCTTCCTGATGAATATAATGAAGACGCTGGTCGATAGTTTCATGAGAAGAAGGGAAGCGACTTCCGCCACCTTTCATGATTAAATGATTTTCACCTGTTCCATCAGAACGTAACAGAAAATCCATCAGCCCAAATTCTTCAGTTGTAGGCTCAAGCATCACAGCACCTGCACCATCGCCAAACAATACGCAGGTGGTGCGGTCGGTATAATCAACGATAGCAGACATCTTATCTGCACCGATAATAATCACTTTTTTATATCTGCCCGATTCGATAAACTGCGAACCGATAGATAAAGCATATAAAAAACCTGAACAGGCAGCAAGTATATCAAAACTGGCAATCGTAGGAATACCACATTGGGTACAAACCAGATTGGCTGTTGATGGAAACATGTAGTCGGGGGTTACCGTCGCACATATCACTAATTCTACTTCTTCGGGTTGAGTATTTGTTTTTTTGAGTAGACCTCTTACGGCTTCAGATGCCATATGAGATGTGGCCAGACCTTCTCCGCGTTGGATATGACGTTCTTTGATACCTGTTCTTGAGGTTATCCACTCATCATTGGTGTCTACAATTTTAGATAAGTCGTCATTAGTCAAAATATCTTCTGGCACGTAGCCATGAACACCTGTGATAGCTGCTCTAAGTTTCATTGTACAATGTTTTCCAACCCCTTGACAGAAGGAGATATTTAGATTTCTTTTTCGTTACCGGGGTCAGGTTATCAGTAGGAAAAGTATCACTATAATTAACAAAAAATAAGCCTGTAATGCTTACACTACGGGCTTATCTATTTTCGTATGCGTCTACTATTTGTTCCGTTACCTTAGATTCTACCTGACGCTTGGCCAGGAAAATCATGTTTTTGATAGCCTCAGGGCTTGAGATGCCATGTGCTACAATTACATTGCCTCTGATACCGATAATCGGGCTACCGCCGCCTACTTCGTAATTCATGCGGTCAATCAAAGGGTCTTTGATACCTTGCTCCGCAGCGTAGTCATACAACGACTCACCCATTTTAAAAATAACGTTTCCGGTAAATCCTTCGGTAACAATAACATCGGCCTTCCCATGAAATAGGTCACGACCTTCTATATTGCCAATGAAATTTATCTTCTTGTTGATTTTTAATAGTTGGTAGGCTGCCTGAACAACGGTTGAACCCTTCTGTTCTTCTTCGCCGATATTCAGCAAAGCTACTTTCGGGAGCTCGATACCAAATGAAAATTTAGCATAGAGAGAGCCTAACTCGGCAAACTCGGCTAGTACTTCGGGTTTACAGTCAGCATTTGCACCAATATCAAGCATAAGGCTATAACCACCATTTTTCAATGGAAAAAAGCCTGCGATAGGTGGACGCTGAATATTACCTACTGTTTTTAAAGTAAACAAAGAGCCTACCATCATAGCACCCGTGTTTCCGGCACTACAAAAGGCATCAACCTGCTTCTCTTTTAAAAGCTTAAACCCAACTCCAATGCTGGAATTGGGTTTTTGAGAAAATGCCCTGGTAGGATGCTCACTCATTTCGATAATGTCATCGGCATTAACCATTTCAACAGCGTGAGAAGGATACTTTAACGTTCGTAAAATATCTAACATCACACCTTGTTTACCTACCAATACGATTTTCGTACCTTCAGGTAATTGGTTTGCAGCTAATATGGCACCTTCGACAATGGCTTTAGGAGCGTAATCTCCTCCCATAGCATCAACGGCAATTTTCATAAAGGAATGGCTTTAGTGAATAATTATGGGCTTGTTCCTGAGAGGTTTGCTAAGATTTTACCTCTTCAAAAGAGTTTCAGAATCAAGTGTTTTTACGAAAAAAAATTATGCTTTTTCGTAGCTTTCTACCACTAATTTACCTTTGTAATACAAATTTCCTTCAAATACGTGTGCACGGTGACGCAGGTGAATTTCACCTGTTGTTGCATCTACTGCTAAAGCCTTAGTAGATAATGCATCATGCGTTCTACGTTTATCTCTTCTGGTTGTCGAATGTCTTCGTTTTGGATGTGCCATTTTTCAATCGAATTTAATTAACACTGTCTTTCCCAAGCGCAGCACTAATAATTATTTGTACTTTATATTTATCTAATTTTGTCCGTTTTTTGGGTCCTTCAGCGATAGGAGTGCCGCCCAGCGAGGGTCAATTGCCTCTTCTTTTTCTTCCTCCTCTACTCCTTCGTCTGTCGAATATATAAACTTATCGTCGTCTTCATCTTCTTCATTTCTGAACCGGGGATGAAGTTTCTTCATAGGAAGAGAAACCCCGATAAAATCATAAATATGCTGAGCGATATTAATCGTTGCCGTATTCTGCGGAATCATTTCCAGTTCGTCGGTGATTTCCTCGTGTCTGTCGCCAAACTTATAGATATACTTTTCTATCAAATGAACCGGCTCATCAAATGGCTCCAGACTTCTGTCACAAGTTAATCCAAGCACCGCTTCAATGTCAAAAAACAATTGCAATAATGTCGCATTTCTGTCAATTACTACCTGAGCTTTAAAATGCCCGCTTGTAATAATATCCTGCTCAAAGAGCCCGAAAAACTCATTGCCCCCTTCAAATTCAAACGTATAACGTTTATTTTCGAGGCCCTGAATGTGAATGTCATATTTTGATAATACCTTGCTCACTTTTTTACAGAAAGGTTGCAAATTTACTGCTAATTTTGGAATTAAGAAAGTTTTTATAGAAAATGCTTAAAATTCTTAGAAGTCATCGTCCGTTTTTTTTCCTGTTCTTTTTCTGGCTGATTGTTTTGGCCTGTTTGCAGATAGTTTTTACTCCTGCTGAAATGATGTTTTGGGTGAACCGGCACAATAGCCCTTTTCTTGATAATGTCTTTTGGTTGATTACGCTTTTAGGTGAAGATGGTATCTGGCTAGTACCCATAGGGGTATACCTGTACCAGTATTTCAAACAAAAAAAAGACGTAAAAAACAAAGCAATAATGCTGATAATTATTTGGATTACCAAAGGAATTATATCCGTCACCCTGAAAAATCTTTTTAATCTGCCGAGACCGATGGAGGTATATGAGGCTAGTGGTAAGTTTATTCATGTGGTTGACGGGCTCGAAATACATCATTGGCAGAGTTTTCCGTCCGGGCATACTTTCACGGCTTTTGCCTTTGCCTGCTATTTTATGCTCGTTGCCAAAAATAATGTGATTGGTTATTTGTGGCTCGGTTTGGCTATGTTGGTGGGGTATTCGAGAGTTTATTTATTCCAGCATTTTCCGAGAGATGTTTTTGCAGGGAGTATATTGGGAGTGGCTGTGGTATTAGGAATAGTTCTTTTGTGGCGCGAACTTCCCGTTCGCCGCAATGATTCAATTGAATAAGGTTGTGTTTCTTAACAAAAGCTAGACTAAGAATTTTTTGCGCTAAAAAAGTATATTTTATTATGAACAAACAGACGATTATAACAACGCTGAAAATAATAGCAATTCCAATTATTTACCTTTTAGTTCTAGTAGGTATTATTATTTTACGCCTAAGACAACTTATTCATGTAGGAAGCTGGTTTAATATCATGTATTATGGATTTGTATTTCTTTTGCCTTTTATTGTAGGTGTTCTTACCGTGTATCTTTCTCTAAAAGAGCACGTTGAGCAGTGGAAGTATAAAGTTACTGCTCCATGGGTACCAGTTGTTATTATTTTTATTATACTGGCCTGTTTTGCTATTCAAAACCCACTTTTCTTGCTTATGATTTTACCTATTTTTATGGTTGTTGCATCAATAGGAGGACTCATGGGAGGGTATTTAAAAATACGAGAAGAGGCTAAATAAGAAGATGAGATTAGTCTATTTCCTGTTATCCTCACCCATCACCATACTTAGGTAGCTGCTGTATCTACTCTCAGCAATAGTGCCTTCAATTACACCGTCTTTTACAGCGCACTTCGGTTCGTCGATATGCAGGCAGTTATGGAAACGGCATTCGTTTAAGAGTTCTCTCATTTCCGGAAAATAATGACTGATTTCTTCTTTTTCAATATCAGCCAGACCCAATTCTTTGATGCCGGGCGAATCTATTATAAATGTTCCGGGGTTGATTTCAAACATTTCGGCAAAGGTGGTAGTGTGTACACCCTTATTGGCAAAGGTGGAGATTTCGGAGGTACGTAAATCCAAATCAGGAGCAATAGCATTGACCAGAGTAGATTTACCAACACCGGAATGTCCGGCTATTAACGATACCTTACCCTTTAGTAATTCATTGAATGCTTCTACGCCAATATTGTTAATAGCTGAGGTGAACAGGCAATGGTAGCCCAGGCTTTCGTATAGGTCGGCAAGTTCTTGCTGATAGGCAATATGTTCATCGCCCAGCATATCCAGTTTATTAAAGACCAGAAAAGTAGGGATACGGAACGATTCAGCTGCTACTAGAAAGCGGTCTATAAAGCCCAGTGATGTTCTCGGAAAGGTAAGTGTAACAATCAACACAGCCTGGTCGAGATTAGTAGCTAATAAGTGGCCATGCGCGGTTTTATGTACAGATTGCCTGATAATATAATTTTCGCGCGGGAGAATTTCGTAGATAGTAGCGGTATTTTCGGTTTCACTTTCAATTTCATACGCTACTTTGTCGCCAACAGCGATCGGATTCGTTACCTTTAAATCTTTTATTTTAAACTTCCCTTTCAGCCTACATTGCAAAATATGTCCTTCCTGAGTACGAACTTCATACCAGGAACCTGTAGAACGCATCACTAATCCTATTTTTTGGCTCAAAACTTGCTTGTTTTTTAATGAAGTATTTTCTTAGAAACTGTTTCTTAAAATCAGGTATTGAGAACTTAAATTAATCTTAAAGACAAAACGCACATAATTTTTAAGAATCTGTTACGGAATTTATTTTCAGGATTCCTGAAACATTGCGTAAATAACAATTCTAATTGAATTTTAGTGCTATTTCTGTTATTTACTACTAATCATATAGAGTAAAAAAAGAAAAATGACCATTAAATAAATTTTTAAGAAATTTTTAAGCGTTTGTCACAACGTTTTACGTATTTCTTACGTTTATTAGTTATCAGGATTATCTATTATTTTTTAAAATCGTATACAACAATGAAAAAAGGAGTTTTATTCGGATTAGCTGCTGTAGCTGTGGGAGTTGTAGTTTATTCTTTGACTAAGAAAACCAAACCAACATTACCTTATTACAGACCTTATGTAAGATAATTTAGCACATATGAATTGTAGCCTAAAAAATTTTACTCACATATCAGATTCTCGCTCGCAACTGCTTGTCATACAGACAAGTGAACAGAATCTTTTGCCTGTTTTTAAGGGCGTATCTGTACGCCCTTAGCATCTTCCTATTGATTATTTTTCAGGTATTCTGCCCTGAGTTTTTCTTTTTCAATGGGTACTACCCCAACTGATTCACAAACCAAACCTCCTCCTAAATTCGATAATTCTGCAATGGTTTTGGGCGATAGTTTTAAGCCCAGGCATATAGCCGCAATACTTACCACCGTATCGCCTGCGCCGGACACATCCGTAATGCTTCTCACATGAGCCGATACATGATGCACTTCATCTTGAAAATCAATAAAGACACCTCTTTCAGACAGGGTCAGAAAAATACCGTTTACACCTAATGTTTGTTTTGCTTCAGCTACTACTCTTTTAATGTCTTCCAGCTTATCGGCATTAAAATCTATTTTCAGGCCCTCTTTCAGTTCCTTTAGATTCGGCTTAAATAAGTCGGTCCCCTGATAATGCGTAAAATTACGTTTTTTAGGGTCGACAATAGTCGGTATCCGGTGTTGTTTAGCAAAAGCAACGATTTCCTGAATGCTTTGTTCGTCGAGCACCCCTTTATCATAATCTTCAAATATCACAACCTGGCAGGAGGGAATCAACGATTTTGCTTTTTCTATTAACTGGCTTCTTTCTTCGGCATTAATAAGTGTATCCATTTCTGAATCTATTCTTACTACATGCTGTGAGCCGGCCATAATCCGCTGCTTCACTGTTGTCACCCTGCCGGAGCTTTGGATAATACCTTCGCTTGGGAGATGATTACTTTCCAATAAATTGATTAAATCTCTGGCTTCAGGGTCAGCGCCAATCACTGAACATAAAACAGGTATGGCACCCAGAGATTTTATATTCATGGCCACGTTTCCGGCTCCGCCAAGGCGTATCTCTTTACGTTTTACGTTTACAACCGGAATTGGGGCTTCCGGTGAAATTCTTTCTACTTTTCCGAATATATAAGAGTCTATCATCACATCACCTATGATTAAGACCCGCAGATTATCAAAAGAATCAAAAATTTGATTTACTGTCATTCAAAAATGGATTTCTTATTATCGACTGGTTTCTTTGCGCTCGTTTATTTTTCAGAGATGCAAAACTAAGGATTTTAAACGATTTTTTTTCAGAATCATACATTTTGGCAGAGAGATTGCGTTATTTGTAAGCGATTATTTTTTAGTATAAATTGTATTTGACGTTGAAGAAACGCAATAATCCGATAGATAAAGATTACATTTGCCATACCGACTACCAATAAAACTATGCGTTATAGTATCCTATTATTAGCTCTATTTACTTCTTTTTTAGCAAAGTCACAAACGCTTGAGCAATTAGGCTCTGCGATTAATACGGAGTTCAGCGAACTGAATCCAATTATCTCACCGGATGATAAAACCCTGTATTTTGTAAGATTGAACCACCCTTCTAATAGTTTTGGTACAAAAGGGAGCCAGAATGCTAAGGGGAGCCAGGATGTGTGGTATTCTGAAAAGCGTGATGACGGTAACTGGACAATTGCCCGCAGAATGCCTAATACAATTAATAAAGACCAGATTAACGACCTTTTCAGTATTACACCCGATGGGAATAAAGTTCTCATTTCAGGGGTATATCATAATGGCCGCAGAGAAAACGAGGTAGGGATATCCATGTGTAAAAGAATAAAGACGGGATGGTCTGAGCCTGAACAGATAGTAATTCCGAAATTTGATGATATTTGTAAAGGAAGGTATCTGACGGCATGTTTATCTAACGATGGCAAAACTTTGATATTAGCGTTCAGTGAAAAGAAGAAATCGAATGAAGATAATCTATACGTCTGTTTTCTGGGGAAAGACGGTAAATGGTCAAAACCTGAAAGCCTGGGACCTGATATTAATACCGGAAGTACTGAAACTACGCCATTTCTTGCTTCAGACAATTATACCTTATACTTTGCCTCTGACAGAAAGGAGGGGGGATTGGGAGGAACTGATATATGGGTGGCGAAACGGAAGGACAGAAGCTGGACTAAATGGTCGAAACCTGTGAATATGGGTGATAAGGTAAATAGCGATGCAAACGAGTATTCGTTTTCAGTAGCTGCTTCCGGAGAGTATGCCTATGCAAGTACCAAGAAAAACGCCGTAGGTAAAAGCGATATTGTTCGTTTTAAATTACGTGAGACTAAAAAGGAAGCACCTGTTACTGCAGGTGTACAGACATCAGACAATAGGTCAACAGAACAAAAGAATTTAGACAAAGGCGGAACACCGATTGATGCCAATAGTTTAGCGCCTACACCTGTGGTAATTGTCAGCGGGAGGGTAGTGGACAGTAAAACAGGCAAACCTCTTTCTGAGGCTAAAGTCATCTATAAAGTACTGCCTGATGGTGATGAAGGAGAAGCGAATGTTAACCCGGTTACAGGCGAGTATAAAATTGTTCTGCCTTATGGAGCTAAATATAGTTATAGAGCCGAAGCTAAAGAGTTTATAGGTATAGAAAAATTTATAGACCTGACACAGATAAAGGAGTATAAGGAAATTAAAAATGATGTAATAACAATTGCACGAATAGAAGTAGGGGTAGATGTGCCATTGAACAATATCTTCTTTGAATATGCTAAAGCCACTTTAAGCCCGGATTCATATCCTGAACTGAATAGAATTGCTGATACTATGAAAGAAAATCCTAACCTGGTAATAGAGGTTCAGGGGCATACAGATAATGTGGGTTCTAATGAAAGTAACTTAAAACTATCACAGGATAGGGCAGAGGCTGTACGTAAATATCTGCTTTCTAAGAAAATTCAGGCCGCACGTGTAACCAGTGTAGGCTATGGTGAAACCAAACCGATTGCAAGTAACGATACAGAAGATGGCAGAGGACAAAACCGTCGTGTGCAGTTGGCTATTGTGAGGAAGTGATTTTATCTGAACTTTGATTTAGCAAGTTGTCTGAACTCTGATTTATCAGATTTAACTGATTTTCATGATTTTTTTAATGATAATCAAATATCAGCGCAATCAAGTCAATCAGCTAAATCAAAGTTCGAGACTATTCTACAATATCACAGTCCTGTTACCATAGATAAACACTCTGTCATTAAACACCAGTTTCAACGCCTGGGTCAATACTGATTTTTCTACTTCTTTGCCATCACGTGCCATATCAAGGTAGGTATATTTGTGGTCAACATCTTTGATATTCTGGGCAATGATTGGGCCTTCGTCCAGATTATTGTTTACAAAGTGAGCAGTGGCCCCTATGATTTTCACACCTCTTTCATAAGCCTGGCGATATGGATTTGCCCCTATAAAAGCTGGTAAGAAGGAGTGATGGATATTGACTATTTTGTTGGGATAATTGGCTACAAATTCAGGAGATAGAATGCGCATATATTTGGCCAGTACTACATACTCAGGCTGGTAAATCTCCAGGGTGCGCAGGATGGACTCTTCGTGTTGTTCACGGGTTTTATGCTCGTGATTTACAAAATGAAAAGGTATGCCGAATTTACTTACCAATGGTTGCAGAATATTATAATTGCTCACCACAGCCAGAATATTGGCATCTAATTCATCGAAATTATAGCGGATAAGCAAGTCTGACAAACAATGATGTTCTTTTGTGCATAGCACCACTACATCTTTCTTTTTTTTCGGGTTTATTCTCAGATTAATGGCCGTAGAAAGAATATTTTCCCTTAAGTCTTTCAATACCTTCTCCGGGTCGAGTTCGGCAGGGGCTACAAACTCTGTACGCATAAAAAACTGCCCGTCGGGGCTTACGTACTCATCCTGCGACAGAATATTGCACTCGTTCTTATACAATACACTTGTTACAAGAAAAATGAGCCCTTTGGCATCCGGGCCATCCATTAAAAGAATATGCTTTATCATCATTGTTTCGACTTCTAAATTCCCATAAAACCCTGCAATATAATCACGGCGCTTATTTTATCAATATTCCCTTTTACTTGTCTGTCTTTTTTCTTCATTCCTCCGGCTATCATGGCCTGAACCGCCATTTTTGAAGTGTATCTTTCGTCTGCCAGATGAACTGGTATAGTTGGAAAATGTGTTTTGAGTTCTTCAAGCAATCGTTTGACATGGATGGTGCCATCGGTATCAGAGCCATCAAGGTTTTTAGGCATACCCACAACAAATGCCTCTACTTCTTCTGCAACCATATATTTTTTCAGATAGGCTATCAGGGTTTCGCTGGGTACTGTTTCCAATGCCGATGCAATAATCTTAAGAGGGTCAGTCACGGCTAGTCCTGTGCGTTTGGCTCCGTAATCGATAGCAAGTATTCTGGGCAATTGATATGTAATTTAAATATTGATTAAATGCGTTTGGCTTCTTCCCAGAACACTTCCATTTCTGCCAATGTCATGTCTTTCAGATTTCTATTGGTTTCTTTAGCTTTTTGTTCGAGGTATTGAAAACGCTTGATAAACTTTTTATTGGTACGCTCCAGGGCGGTTTCAGGATTCAGGTCAATGAACCGGGCATAGTTTACGAGAGAAAATAATAAATCACCAAATTCCGCTTCCGCTTTTTCGGCATCAATCACTTCTTCTGTTTCGGCATTGAACAGTTCTTTAAATTCCTGCATCTCCTCTTCTACCTTGCCCCACACCTGGCTTTTCTCTTCCCAGTCAAAACCTACACCTCTGGCTTTTTCCTGTATCCGCATGGCCTTTACCAAAGCAGGCAATGATTGCGGTACACCGCCAAGAACTGATTTATTCCCCTCTTTCAGTTTTATCTGTTCCCAGTTTTGTTTTACCTGTTCTTCGTTTTCTACTTTTACATCGCCATAAATATGCGGATGACGGTTTATCAGTTTATCGCAAATGCTATGTAATACATCTGCTACATCAAAATCTCCGGTCTCAGAGGCTATTCTGGCATAAAAAACCATGTGGAGCATCAAATCACCTAATTCCTTTTTAACCTCCAGCAGATTCTTCTCCAGAATTGCATCAGATAACTCATAGGTTTCCTCAATTGTCAGATGGCGTAAGGTATCCATCGTTTGTTTTTTATCCCAGGGACATTGCTCTCTTAGTTCGTCCATGATTGTCAGTAACCTGTCAAAAGCCATGAGTTTCTCCATACGTTCAGGAGGAAATACTAAAGGGAGTTTATTGCTCATAAATCTGCTATGAAAATTTTCGTAAAGGTCGGGAATAAAAAATAAAAAAGCCACCTGAAATGAGCAGATGGCAAAATATAACTCGTTTTTGATATATCTTCTCAGGTCTTCCACTTGATAGCACAACCAATGGCTTTGGTAGTGGGTGTTACAACAGGCTTACCCAGGAGCAGGCTATTTACGGCATCGGTCACATAATGCTTGGTTACATTGGCGGGGTCCTGGGCGTTGTCATCAATAGCACCGATATAGTGTACTATAATTTTGCCATTTTCTTTATTCAATACAAATGCATGAGGCGTACGCATGGCACCAAACGCTTTGGAAACAGCCTGGGTATTATCGGTCAGATACGGATATGTATAAGCTTTCTCTTTGGCTCTTGCCTGCATATTTACGAAAGAGTCTTCTTCATAGGCTTCGGGGTCGTTCGGATTGATAGCAATAACCGGATAACCCTGTGGGGCATATTTTTTATCCATATCTATGACCCGGTCTTCATAAGACTTTGAAAACGGACAGTGATTAGAAATAAAAACTACAATAAAGCCTTTGGCAGATTCAAAATCCTTTAAGGAAACCATTTTGCCATCGACATTCTTCAATTTGAAATCTGCTATGGCTTCTCCTATACCATATCCTGGTAAGGTTTTTTGATTCGCCGCAGGAGGTTCGCTAAGCATGGCTACCGCCAGAGAAGAGTAAAAACTCAGTCCTATCAATAAAGCCAAAACAAGCCTAAATTCTTTTTTCATGTCATGTGATTTTTGTAAAAAAATCTGCAAAGTCAAACGTACGTGTATTTAGATTTATTTTAATACCGATAGTTTAAATTGAAACAAATATAAGCATCTTTTGGCAGATACACGCTGAATGTATCAGATAGTGTTTGAGTGGTGTTATTCCGGAAGATATTTGCAGCAAACATGCGATGTTTCAGAAAATACAAAAGAAATCAAGTCAACTCATTTGGCAGGAGTTAAACAATGAAATCTTAAAGTATTCGCGAATTATTTTAGAGGCCTTTTCTGATAGCCGTTTGATGATGCCCTAAGTGGTAATGCATAAAATAATATATTTCTCTGATTGTCATGAGTTTTAAAACAGGATGCCTGATGGCAATTTCATCAAGTTCTGTCTCAGACCATTCGTCTAAATAATTGGCAAGCGTTTCATGATGTTTGATGAAACTGCTTAAGAGAATCGATTTTGAGGGATTTTCAGGTAATAGCGGAACGAAAGCACCACTTGCCTTGATACCTGTCCCTAAAATATTGAGATAAGCATTTACAACTCCGTCGTAGTCGAACGCAGGCCGATCAATCTTTCCGAATTGTGTGAATAGTATCTCTTTTGGAAGGGCTAGTCCCTGATTTAAACTTTTTGCCGATTGGGTCAGATGCAGAATATTTTCGGCAATGGACCATTTATCGCCAATTGGTGCGAAGAATCGGGTTTCATCTAGGCTTTCGATTTCATGGGCAATGCCGCTGAAACACTCTTTCAATGCTTTTTTTAATTCCGGGTTTGTCATACTATTGAGATTTAATGATGAATTGAAAATCATGGGAACGTACACGGCACGTTCCCTGACCTATTACCTGTTAACGCACTATTAAAATCTTATTATTATATTATACCAAACGTTCGTTTCCATAATGAGAAAACATAGAAGCCTGTTTGGCTTATTTTTCCTTATTGCAATTTCAGTATGGTACGGTTAAAAGCATCGTAGAGATATTGTTTATCACCATACAATTTTGAAAACATTACTGCCCCTTCAAATTCCATAATTGTTTGTTGTGCAAGCTTAAAGGAGGTTTCAGGGTCTTTATGAATCACAAAAATCTGTTGCAGTGCATCTGTCCAATCGTCCATGATTTTTTTTAATACTTCATGAAATTCAGGTATGACACCTACAGTTTCCAGTGTAGTATTACCTACCAGACAGCCACCCTCTTTCTCTAAAAGCAATTTGCTCATCTTTTTTAAGAGCTTTGTCATTCGTTCTTCCGGGCTAAGTGTTGTATCTGTCGCAATCGGAAAAACTCTTTCTTTCAGATATGTATGAATCCACAACAGCAGGTCTTTCATCAGCATTTCTTTACTCGGGAAATAATGATATAAACTGCCCTTTAATAAACCGCAATTCCGGGCGAGGTCTTGCATCGAAGTATTATGATACCCCTTGGTTCGGAAAATATCCGATGATTTAAGCAGGATTTCCTCTTTTGTAACTTTCTGAATGGGCATTTATATCGGATAAATAAGGACGCCGACTTGCAGCCGAACAAATGTACAAAGAGTTTTTATTTTACCAAACGGTTGGTAGGGAAAATTTATATTTTGTTTATCATAGAATTTCCTTCTGTATAGCAATTGGTTACTGTTCTTACTAAAAATGAGCCATTCATCATATATAGACATTAAAAAACAGGCTTATGAAACCATCTTTTTAATAATACCGTTTTGTTTTCATTCGGTTTTACCAACACTATCGTATAATATGAATAGACCTATTGGACTTGCCATTGCGGCAGTCGTATTTTTTCTGATAGACTTATATGTCTGGCAGGCTGTTAAATTGCTGATACGTTCAACAAGTGGTTTGACACAACAGATAGTTAAATATGGTTATTGGGGTTTAACTATTTTCTCGATAATCGCATTTATAGGCGCCTTAACTTACACCCCCACTGCTCCTCCTATTAAGGCCAGTTTCCGTACTTTTGTGATAGCAGGTGTCTTAATGATTTATATATCAAAAATATTTTCGGTATTGATATTATTCATTGAAGATACTATCCGCTTCTTTAAATGGATTGCCTCATTTTTTCAAAGTGCTCCTGCAAAACCTACAGTTACTGAGAATCTACAGCCCGTATCTACGGGTATCAGCCGTTCAGATTTTTTGGCTAAATCGGCTTTGGCTTTAGGTGGATTGCACCTTGGCGCTATGACATGGGGTATTTTATCAGGTGCGCACGACTATCATTTGAGAAGAGTTACCCTTAAATTGAAGAACTTACCTAAGCAATTTGACGGAATGACCATTGCGCAGCTTTCTGATATTCACTCAGGCAGTTTTTTTAATAAAACGGCTGTGAAAGGAGGAATAGAGATGCTCATGAAAGAGAAGCCGGATATGTTTTTCTTTACAGGAGATTTAGTAAATAATATTGCTCCTGAAGTGAAAGATTATATTGAGATTTTCTCTAAAATTAAAGCCCCATTAGGCACCTTTTCTACGCTGGGTAACCATGATTACGGTGATTATACCGAGTGGGTATCTGCCGAGAAAAAGCGCCAGAATTTAATAGACCTTATGGGTGCGCATAAAACTATGGGTTGGGATTTATTGATGGACGAACATCGGGAGATAAAAGTAGATGGTGAAAAAATAGGGATTCTGGGTATTCAGAACTGGGGGGCCGGAGGTTTCTCGAAACATGGAATCATGGAGAAAGCCCATGCTAATACGCAGGATTTACCAGTTAAATTATTGCTCTCACATGACCCAAGCCATTGGAGAAATCAGGTATTACCTAAATACAAAGATATTGACGTGGCTTTTGCCGGACATACACATGGTATGCAATATGGTGTTGAATTAGGTAGTTTTAAATGGTCGCCGGTGCAGTTACGTTACAAAGAATGGGCAGGTTTATATGAAGAAGGTGACCAGAAATTATATGTAAACCGTGGTTTTGGGTATATAGGCTACCCGGGTCGCCTGGGTATTTATCCGGAGATTACGATTTTTGAGTTGAAAGCAGTATAAAAATTCAGGGCGAATATCAATGAGATACTCGCCCTGTTATTTAATATTCTGTATAAATGCTGTCATTTAAGCAAATCCCACTTGAATATTCCGATTTTGGCAAATAAATACAGAATGGATACTCTTAGTACACCTAATCCGTATTTGGAGCTTCTGACGAAATTAATAGATGATGCTTCTTCAAAGTATTTAGTCGGGCAGGTAACTTCGGCTATTTCGAAATTTTTCCAGAATATCTGGGCTATCATTTCATTGTCGAAAATAAAATCATCGTCACATTTTTTGAAGGGTACTGTCTCCAATACCTGTTTTGAAAATGCACGGTAACCTGTATGGTACTCTGAGAGTTTTTGTCCCATGAGTAGGTTTTGGCTAAAGGTAAGGAAGCGATTGGCAATGTATTTATACATTGGCATACCTCCCTTTAAGGCTCCTTTGCCTAAAATTCTTGAACCAAAAACTACAGGATACAGGTCTTCGCCAATGATACTCACCATGGCTCTGATTAATTTTGGAGTATATTGATAGTCAGGGTGAACCATCACCACAATATCTGCACCTATCTCAAGGGCTTTGGTATAGCAGGTTTTTTGATTACCGCCATAACCTTTGTTTATATCGTGTCGGATAACATGCTGAATACCTAGTCGGTTTGCAACTTCAGCGGTATCGTCCGGACTATAGTCATCTACCAAAATTACTTCGTCAACAATATCAAATGGAATTTCTCTGTAAGTACGTTCAAGTGTCTGCGAAGCCCTGTAGGCTGGCATCACTATTACTACTTTTTTATCATTATACATAAATTATTCGAGTTTTCGGTGCTAATTTGCAGCCGATTTTGTAGTAAAATATCCCTGTCTTAGAGTTTAGTTGCAAAATAGGGCATGATTCTTTTGATTTCCAAGAATAAAATATTTGCCGCCTGTTATAAACAGGCAAACAAAATGCCAGAAAATAACAATTAACACACGAACTTAGATTTCGTATTAGCAATTTTCATATATGTCATTATCAAGTGAAACTATTTTTTTTATAGGGTTTTCGATTTTTGTGGCTTTCGTAATGGCCCTTGATTTAGGGGCTTTCAGCAAGTCAAAAAGCCATGTTGTAAGTTTTAAAGAAGCTGGTATCTGGAGTGCCGTCTGGGTTTCATTGGCTGTGGCTTTTTTCTTTTTTCTCCGTCAATATGGGTATCTGATTCATGATATTAGTGATATGTCTCATTTGCAGGAGGTGAAGACGCTCTATTATGATTCATTGAAACTGCCGCCTAATTTTGAGGCAGCGTTAAGGGCCTTTCAGAATAGCATGGCTATTGATTATTTGACCGGTTATCTGACAGAATATTCATTATCTGTCGATAATATTTTCGTATTTATACTGATTTTCAACTCTTTCGGGGTTCATAAAAAGTTTTATAAGAAAGTATTGGTATGGGGTATATTGGGCTCTATTATCTTACGTTTTATCTTCATTTTCGTTGGAGCGGCTCTTATTCAGGAGTTCGAATGGATTTTGTTTATCTTCGGAGCCTTCCTTATTTATACCGGAATTAACATTCTGCGGAATAAAGATGAAGAAGAAGAAATGGACCCGGCGCATCATCCGATTGTGAAGTTTGCTTCCAGGTATTTCAATGTCTATAAGCGAAATGTGATTGACCATTTTCTGGTCTATCATAAGCGTTATAAAAAATGGTATATCACACCATTGTTTTTAGTAATGCTTGTTATTGCAGGTACTGATGTGGTTTTTGCGGTTGACTCTATCCCTGCTATTTTTTCTATTACCAAAGACCCTTACATCGTTTTCTTCTCTAATGTATTTGCCATTATGGGGCTTCGGTCTATGTTTTTCTTCCTGGCAAGTATCATGGGGCTATTCCGCTTCCTGAAATATGGTTTGGGCGTTTTATTAAGTTTTATCGGTGTAAAGATGCTTTTGCATCATCAATTGACTGCGCTTGGGTTTACGAATGTTCATTCGTTACTAGTAATTATTGGGATTTTGGTGGTGAGTATTGGGGCTAGTGTGGTGTTTCCGGAGAAGAAAGACTAACAAAATATTATTTTAAGATTCCGTAACACAGAGACATGGAGTCTCTCCGATTGGGCGTCCCACATCACTCCGTGTTACGGCTCCAAAGACGTTCGAATTTCCAGCCTTTTGCCCGTAAGCTAATCGGTAAGTAGGCGTGAGCATCTTTTGGTGAAATACTCTCGTAGTATAAATCATCGTCCGTTAAGATCAGCGACTCGTAGGTATCAGCATCTTTGATTGTAATATCGGCAAAAGGCAATTCGAGATAAAAACCCTTGTTTTCTTTTACTAGCTGGTGTTTCAACAACCATCGGGTATTAAATTTCTCTGTGGTATGAGGTTCAGGGGAATAATTTCCCTGCGATACTTCAAGCGCATACTCCAGATATTTTTTCAATAATTTTGGTCCCTGATTCTGCGATTGTTCAACCTGCAATTGGTGTGGAAGGATGCTACTTACAATGTAAATGAATTCTCTGGCACGGGTTACGGCTACATTCAATCGGTTTTCACCTCCCTGCTGATTCAGGCTACCGAAGTTCATCAATAGTTTACCTTTCAGATTGGGGGCATAACCCACAGAAAAAATCACTATATCATATTCATCCCCCTGTATATTTTCAATGTTCTTAATCACACCCCATCCTTCACCTAAAACAGGGGAGATAGTCTGATAAATTAAATCGGCTTGTTTAAAGTTGAACGTAACCACACCGATTGTTTTGGTTGGAGCCTTTAGTTTCAAATCCTGTACAATTTCCAAAACCTTTTGTGCTTCAGTCGGATTTGTATTATTTTCCCAGAAACCATCCAGTTTTATATAGCTGATAGCAGGTTTGTTCTTACTGATTTCGGTATAGTGAGGAAGCAGTTGTAGCGAATTCTTATAAAAGTGTTGATTAGAAAAATCAATGAGGTCTAAAGAGTGACTACGATAATGCCCTCTCAACCATGCCTGTGGGAGGTATTGTGCTGATAAATCAAGCAATGAGTCTATTTCTAATACAGGCTCGTCTTCGGCATCCTCATCGTAGCGAATTTGATATAAATCTGTAGGTTGTAACTGTTTGGAATCTCCGGCAATTACAACCTGTTTGCCCCGATAAATAGCCGGGATACCATTCTCAGCAAAACATTGAGAGGCTTCATCAAAAATAACCAGATCAAAGAGCGAATCAGTCGGATTTTCACCTGCCAATGGAAAAATGGCTGATACTGATTCAGGGGAGGCCATCCAGCAGGGAATCAGTTTGAATATCTCTTCTGAATGATTTTCTAATAATTTTCTGACAGACCATAGTTTCCGTTTTTTGGTGGTCTGGTGCTGTAATTCTCTATAGGTTACAACATTCTGCAGGCGATTGATGACCAAGTCCTGATAAGTCTGCTCACGTAATTTTAGCAATAATATTTCCTGGCTAAGCTCCTGTTTTTTCAGCACACAGTCCTGCAGTTCTGCCTCTAATTGCTCCACTTTTAAAGAACTTACACCCCTTAAAATAGGATAAAGGGCTTCAATATGCTGTGTCCATGCCAAGCGCAAAGAGTTTAAAAAGACCTCTGTTAAATCACTTATGCTTATATCCGGATTTTCATAATTCACGAGCCGTTGTATAAGTTCTGATTCTATCGTATTAAACGACTCTTTCAATTCATCGGCTTCCACCATCAAATCAAAATTCTTTTTCAGATAAGCTATTATCTCTTGTTTTACCTCCGGATTGGCTACCAGTTTTTCAATTTGCCGATACGATACATGTATCTGCCATTGCACAAACTCAAGTTTGGTTTCAATAATCAGTTTTGCTAAATCCTTAAATGGATTGATAGTGAATGATTTAGCCTTATCGAGTATATCAGATGTCTGGCGTCGGATAAACTCTTCCTGCTGATAAATCGCATAAGCCTTATTAGCGAGAATATAGTTTTGCAATTGGCTTTTTATGGTTTCCCAAATCTCTTGTGCATCAATAGTGATCTCTTTCTTAGCCAGCTTTTCTTTGATGTCTTCAAAAGCAATGCGTTGATGAATTTTCTTGCTAAGTACAGATAATCCGGCTTCACTCAGCGGCAGCCTGTTTTGGGCCAATAGTAATTCAATATCCTTTTTATCTTTTGAGAAAAACTTCCAGGCAAGCCAGCTTACACCGGACTGGCTTGCAGAATGAGCATTTTCTACCTGTGTTTTTCTGAATAGCAGGTCTCTGGCAGCCAATGTTTGTTCAATGCCATCGTGTACGTACAATTGCTCTAATTCAGCATATATTTTCCCTAAATCAAAAGTGCGGCTGCTGATGAATTTTTTCTCTTCAACAATTGCTGTAAAAGCCTCATTAACCTGAGTATTCCCGAAATGCTGAATGAAATTTTGCAGGATGTTTTCATCAAAAGAATTCAGTTCTATAATAGAAAACAGTTTGCCATTTTTTTGTTGAAAAGTAATGACCGCCTCTATGGTTTCTGTGATTTTCGAAAGGTCGGTAAACGTTTTTTTGCTGAATGAATTGCGCAATTGCCAGAATTCATGGCCTGCACCATTTGCGAGTTTGGCTTCATATTGCAGATAGCGGCTTAACCGACCTTCAAAATCGGCTGATTCATGGAATGGAAAAGAACGATAGAGGTCTTGTATATTGATAGCCGGTCTATTCAGACTGCTGCTCAGATACAATTCCTTTATAGATAATCCACAAACAGATTCATCAAAAAGCGCATCTTTCAGGGTTTGCAGTTCTTCCGAAATCTTATCAATTCTCCGGCTTATCTGGGTGAAATTCCTTTCCAGAAAAATTGCATCCAATCCCTTATTCTTCTTCTGAAAATCCTCTATTCTTTCTATTTGTCCGGCAATTTTTTCAAAAAGCGCTTTTCTATTATTCTTGAAATCATGAATTAAAGCCACGAAATCAGTCATAGCCACTTTTTGAAGGCGTTGATACACAGTATCCAATGCCACACGCTTCTGACACACTACCAGTACTTTCTTCCCTCGGGCCGTAAAATCAGCTATCAGGTTGGCAATCAGTTGAGATTTACCTGTACCGGGAGGTCCCTGTACTACAATAGAATATCCTTCTTTTACCTGTTTGATGGCTTCTTCCTGCGAAGCATCAATGGCAAAAGGAAGAAAAGCGGTTTCCTCTTTAAATGCTGGTTGATTGGTAGGAGGAGTGGCGTGCTGAAATAGCTCTTCAAAAGTATCCAGCTCATAATGCCCTTCTTCTGCATTTTTAATCAATTCTTCATAATCAGGCACCAGATAAGAACCTGCTTGGGGAAAAATACCCAATACGGCCTGTGGATACAGTTTTAATTCGCCATTGCGCTCTGTACTGTCTAAATCTGATTTTGCCAGTTTTTCAAAATCAATCAGTTGATTGGTAAAAAGCTCCTGATTGAAATTAATTTCAAACGGACTGTCTTTCAACAATTCATACAACTGTGTACGAAAAGCCAGACTATCCTTATCAAAATCCTCAAACGATTTCTCCAGCCATTCGTCAGGTAATTTTATGCCGTTGAAATAAGAATAAGCCAATAAAAAGCTTCGGTTTAAGCTCTCAGGTTCATCACGTTGTTCCAGTATCCACTTTTTACCATTGGTTTTAAGCGTAACAGGAAAGAACAGCAAGGGACAACGCACTGTAGTACCATCAGACATTTTGCCTTTTACAAACGGATATGCCACATATAAGTCTTTTGCTCCACGTTCTTCTTCAATAAAACTTTCGGTTCTCGCCAGTTTGCGCAGACGTTTGCTTACCTCATTTACTTTTTCAAAACGGCTATCCTGTACATCACAAAGAGGAATCTGGTTTTTCTGACTAATTAACTGATGGATATAGTCAAAAGAGGGTTTGTTGTCTAAAAAATTCAGACTATGTAAATCAAGAAATTGCTCCTGTGGTAAATTTAATAGTAAAAGCGACCTGTTACGTGAAGTAAGGTTCGTCAGCCGACGGAGATATGTTTTGAGTAGTTTTTGCAATTTAGTCTGTGATTTGAATACTAATTGGAGGCTGTTTTGTATTTCTGCCTTCTTTACGCAAATTTATCAGTATTAACCATTCATCAACGTTTAACACACCTTAACATTTTCTGTTTGGATTAAATTATTTATTTTGGTTAATTCGTTATAGCAAAATTAAATCGGCAGAATGGGCATAGGCTAAAAAACTTATGCTTATTTTGGCGTTTATTTGTATGTATATCATTAAAAATACACCTCAAAATTATGTTTAAAACCTACCGACAATTCCCGATCAGGCAGATAGCTATTACTTTGCTTGTGGGGCTTTTCTTGTTTGGCGGCGATGCTTTTGCCCAGAAAAAAAACAAGAAAAAAAAGAAGAAAAAAGGCGAAGTTACTGCTATGGCTGAAAAATCGGTGATTCCTGACCCGGTAAAAATTACCTCAGTAGAAGGAATTACAGAGTATCTTTTAGGTAATGGATTAAGAGTACTGATGTTTCCGGATCCATCAAAACAAACTGTTACGGTAAACATTACCTATCTTGTTGGTTCCCGTCACGAAGGCTATGGCGAAACGGGTATGGCTCACTTGTTAGAACACATGGTGTTCAAAGGTTCAACCAAACACACTAACATACCACAGGAATTAACCGACCATGGTGCCCGCCCGAATGGCACTACCTGGCTTGACCGTACCAACTATTTCGAGACTTTCTCGGCCACAGAAGAAAACCTGAAATGGGCATTAGACCTGGAGTCTGACCGTATGGTGAATTCATTTATTAAGAAAGAAGATCTTGAAAAAGAGTTTTCGGTAGTAAGAAATGAGTTTGAAATGGGCGAAAACGACCCTGAGAGTGTATTGAGCGAAAGAGTTATTTCAACAGCCTACTTATGGCATAACTACGGAAATTCTACTATTGGTTCACGTGAAGACATTGAGCGCGTGCCAATTGATAATCTGCAGGCTTTCTACAGAAAATACTACCAACCGGATAATGCCGTGTTGTTAGTTGCCGGAAAGATTGATGAAGCCAAAACCATTAAAATGATTAATGAATACTTCGGCTATATCCCTCGTCCTACTCGTGTTTTACAACCCACTTATACAGTAGAGCCTGTGCAGGATGGTGAGCGTTCAGTAACCTTGCGTCGTGTTGGAGATGTGCAGGCTGTTGGTGTGGCTTATCATATTTGTGGTAATGCTCATCCTGATTATCCGGCTTTGGATATTCTGCAAGGTATCCTGACAAACGAACCATCTGGTAAAATCTATAAAGCATTGGTTGAAACTAAGAAAGCGTCAAATCAATATGCATATTCGTTCACTAACAAGGACCCGACGTTCTTATACTTTGGAGCCGCTGTATTGAAAGACAAAGATCTGGAAGATGCAAAAAAGACCATGTTGGCGACATTGGATGCAGTTGGAACGATGGAAATTACAAAAGAAGATGTTGATCGTGCCAAGAATGAAGTGTTAAAAACACTTGAATTGACCTTGCGTAATACCGAAAGAACAGGTCTGCAATTAAGTGAATATATTGGTGCCGGTGACTGGAGATTAGTATATATCTATCGTGATGCTATCGAGAAGGTAACACCTGCAGATGTAGCACGTGTTGCGAAATTTTATTTCAAACCATCTAACCGTACCATCGGCTTATTTATTCCGGAAGAAAATTCTGAGCGTGTGAAAGTGCCTGAATCTCCGAATGTAGATGCTTTAGTGAAAAACTATAAAGGCCGTGCTGTAGTGGCTCAAGGAGAAGCATTTGACCCTTCTCCGGCTAATATCGAAAGCCGTACCAAACGTGGACAAGAGCCTAATGGTCTGGAATATGCTTTATTGCAAAAAACAACACGTGGCAACACGGTGAGAGCCAATATTACTTTGAGAATTGGAGATGAGCAGAGTCTGCAAAACAAACAAACTATTTCTTCTTTTGCAGCTTCATTGTTGAACAAAGGCACTAAAAACCTGAATCGTCAGCAAATCAAAGATAGCCTTGATAAAATCAAGTCTCAGGTATTTGTTGGTGGTGGCGGTAATAATGTTGTAGTAAATATCGAATCAAACAAAGAGAACTTACCTAAAGCGCTGGCTATTGTAAATGAAATTCTGAGAAATCCGGTATTTGATGCCAATGAGTTTGAGAAACTGAGACAGGAAAACATTGCACAGATAGAAGCGCAGAAAAGTGACCCGCAGGGATTGGCATTTACGGCCTTCCAACGTACCATGAATCCATATCCGAAAAGTGATGTGCGTTATGTAGGAACACTTGATGAGCAATTAGAAAATGTGAAAAATGTGAAGTTGGAAGATATAAAGAAATTCTACTCTGATTTCTACGGAGCATCAGCAGCCACAGTTTCAGTAGTAGGTGATTTCGACGAGGCAGCGGTGAAAAAAAGTATCAGTACGCTGGGAACATGGAAAAACCCGATTCCATTCAAACGTATTCAGGCTGTTTATCAGGATATTGCGCCAAGTGCCAATGCGATTAAAACACCTGATAAAGCCAATGCACTATTCCTTGCAGGCTTGAACCTGCCTTTGCAGGATACTGATGTAGATTATCCGGCACTTATTATGGGTAATTATATATTAGGTGGTGGCTTCTTAAGCTCTCGTCTGGCAGTAAGAATCCGTCAGAAAGACGGTCTCAGCTATGGGGTAGGTTCGCAATTGTCTGGAGCGCCATTTGATAAATCAGGTAGCTTCATGACCTACGCTATCTATGCACCTGAAAACGCTGAGAAACTGGAAAAAGCGTTCTACGAAGAACTGAATAAAGTGGTAACAGAGGGCTTTACAGAAGAAGAATTGAAAGCTGCAAAAACAGGTTGGTTACAAAGCCGTAGTGTATCACGTTCGCAAGACAATGAGTTATCTAGCCGCCTGAACAACTACCTGTATTATGACAGAACATTAGCTTTTGATGCCGACTTTGAGAAAAAGGTAGAGGCATTAACGGCAGAACAGGTTAACGCGGCAATGAAAAAACATGTTGACCCTAAGAAAATCTCTATCGTAAAAGCGGGTGATTTCGATAAAAAAGTGTCAACTGGTACAGCCCCTGCAGCCGGAGTATCCGGAAGCGGGAAAAATTAATACTTGTATGTGATGTGTGGCGAACTGGAAGTTCGCCATTATATAAAGTAAAAGGGGTCGCTTATCTGCGACCCCTTTTACTTTGATAGTTCCTGACGACTATTGTTATAGTAATTTCTCTTTTTATTATCCATTTTTTGGTAAATCTTTATATTCGCTCAATCCCTTTTCTGTCAGATAAGGAACCATCAAAGTAAATGTAATATTCAGATAAGTCTGCAATTTATCTTCTTCTTTGCCTTCATATAAAATCTCAGCACTTGCCAGCCAGAAATCGCTGATGATAAAAAGCTGATTGAAAAAGTTTTCATACTGACCTTCAATAATATCCGGTTTTAAGAATCCTGCCTGAATGCCCGCTTCGATACCCATCTGAAAGAACAATCGTCGGCTTGCCACCAAATCACGGTGCTTTTGTTTAAGATTTGGGTTTCTTCTGGTAAGGCTGATGAAATCCTGTATCAAAAACTTGTATTTATAGAGTTTTTCAAAGACAAATGCGCATAGTTTATAAAGCGTTTGCAGGTTAATTGTATTAAATACAGACGGCTCTTCAAGCACATTGTTTAATTCTTCCAGCAATTGCTCATAGAGGGTTTCGGCAATGGCATCTGTATTCGGAAAATGATAACATAAATTGCCATGGCTCATGCCCAGTTCTTTGGCAATATGCCGCACAGTAACCGCATCAACCCCATATTGATTAAATAATTGCAGTGATGATTGAAGAATCCGTTGTTTGGTGGTCATGTAAGGAACATAGAAAATTTAGCGAAGGTATGAAAAAACTCCATTAGAACATTTGTACTAATGGGGTTTTTGATTAATTTCCTCTGTTTAATGATTATTTCTTAAATATTCTATACAATCTCCCCTCATCAGTAATGGCATAAAGTGCCCCATCTGTACCTGGTGTAATATCACGGAAGCGTTGTTTTTCTGATTCCAATAATCTTTCTTCACCGACTACCTTATTGTTTTCAATCACTAATCGGTCAACGTGTTTAGCGCTCAGACAGGCCAGGAATAGATTGTTTTTCCATTCGGGTATTGCATCGCAGCTATAGAACGTCATACCGCTGGCAGATACCACAGGGTCCCAATAATAAACAGGTTGTTCAAGACCTTCTTTCTGTTGAATGCCCTCACCAACTTTTGGTCCCTTATATTCAATACCGTAGGTAATAGTTGGCCAGCCATAGTTTTTTCCGGCCTGTATGATATTTACCTCGTCACCGCCTTTGGGGCCAAATTCATTTTCCCATAAATCGCCTGTGGTTGGGTGAAAGGCCAGCCCTTGTACATTCCTATGTCCGTACGAATATATTTCTGATCTATTATCTGTTTTTCCCGTAAAAGGGTTGCCACTGGCAGGTTTACCATCTTTGGTAATTCTTAATACTTTACCTAATGCTGAATTTAAAGATTGTGCCTGCGGCCTTGTTTCAAGGTCAGATCTTTCGCCTGTACTGACGAATAAATTACCGTCTTTATCAACCAGAATTCGTCCGCCATAATGTTTATCACCATCATAGGCTGGTGTAGCTCTGTAGATAACCGTAGCCCCTTCAATCTTCTTTTCATCGGCCGATAGTTTCCCTTTGGCTACGGCAGTAAGGTTCCCATCAGGTCTTTTCTCTGAGAAAACCCAGTAAACCATACGATTAGTGCTGAAATCAGGGTCGATAGTCAATCCTAGTAAACCTCCTTGTCCATCAGGATTTACTTTCGGAATGCCTGTTATGGCATCGCTCAATGTGCCTGAACTGGTAGCAATTCTCATGGTGCCTTCTTTCTCTGTAATCAACAATCGACCATCAGGAAGGCTTGCAATACCCCATGGTTTTTTCAGGTCATTGGTCAGGACTTTTCCTTCATAGGGCGTTTGTGATTTTACTGCTGCGATTCTTGTTTGTCCTTCAAAAGCAGGCTTGTAATCTGTATTCGGTTTTTCAGTTTCTACCGAAGCCGCTGTTGAGATACTATCTCCGTCTGCAGTAGTTTCAGCAGATGTGTTTGTGTTGTTTTTACAAGAGGAGAGAGCAAACAGCGTAGCTGCAAGAATTGTTAGCATTTCTTTTTTCATTGTTGTGTTTTGTTTGTGTGATTGACAATGGCCTTAAAATTTAATACCAGTAACGGCCATATTTATTTTAAGACACTAGTATCTATAACTAAATTCAAAGCAAAATGGCTGAGATTTTTATAAATTGATTTGCAGGTTTATCCTTAATTGGAAGTCCTTTTCCTCTTATTGTGTAAAAAACAGTGATTTTGATTAAAAATCTGTCTGAGTTTGCAAATGTTTCTTTGTTTCTTACCTTATACTTTTTACAGTTGTTTTAATTCGTGAATAAGGGGATAAATTAATACCCCGAAGACTCCTAAGAGGAGTAACTGTTTTCCAGGGGTAATTGAATACTAGATGGTTCACCATGTCTTTAACCAGACTAAGATGAAAACTCACTAACCTGCAATTATCTGACCAGGCCAGGCCATTGTTGGCAGTATTAAGTGTAATCTGTTCTGTTTTTGTTTTGCCATTCTGCTCAATCACCCTTATTACTTCAAATGTCGAAACCGGATGCATAGACTCCGAAAATTCAATAACAAAGGTGGCTGTAGTGTCATGAATCGTTTTATCGTTCAGATTACACGCCCGAATGACAGGCTTACTTAAGGAGTCTTTCAACAAGCCAAGCCTCTTGATAAATGCCGGATAAATATCCTTGATGGTTTGTGTTGGTTTACGAGTATGGTAGAGTGTCGTCAGTTCTTTCGTAAACAAAGCACTGGCATAAAATCCACGGGTTTCATTCTGAAGTGTCCAATCCAGACTTACCTGAGCTGCTACCGACGGGAAATATTGTTCAACAAAAAGATTATAAATTCCCCAGGTCATATACTCGTTAAAAGTTGCCAGGCTATCAGTTTCATAGCCACTGCCCGCATCCCATAGCTGATTATCAAAATTGGCTCTCACCAAAGAGCGATACTTTTCTGTTAGCGGATTAACAAAGGCATGATCTAATTCAGTAAATAACATATGTGTGCCGGATGCAATCTCTTCCTGACTTGCTTCTTTTACTGCTTTACCTGTCAGCAAAAAATTGGGCAAAGTAATAAAATCGGTATCTATTCCGGCCACTCTGCGATGACAGTTCATCCGGCCAACCAAGGGCGACATAACAATGGCATAAGCACCAGTAACTGAATGTTTGCCTAACTCTTTTTCTAGAAACCGCCGCATTTCAGGGTAGTGCTGAGAATTCAGATAGGCTTTTGATAAATCCCGGTAATAGGAAGCGTGGGCCTGATAAAACTGCCGGAATCCTGACAGCTTAGCAAAGTCTTCTATCAGGTTGAGGTTTTCTTCAAAAGGATTGAAACCCTGATTGGTTACCAGAGGGAACTTTCTGACAAGGTGATTCGCAGCATCAAAAGAGAAAGCATAGGAATCAGTCCGGAAACTGAGGTAGTTCTCCCATTGTTGCCGGGAGTAGTTGACTTTTGTTAGTAGCGGATGATTACTATACTGATCAAAATGGGCTCTTACCTGTTGATAGTATGTTGATTGCTGTGATACTTCCCAGGGGTCAGTTTTGCCATAGTCCGTCAGAGCCAGAATAATATTGGCCAGCTCATAGGTTTCTGAAAGCCTTACAGGAGAGTCATGATTGGACAATGCCTGCCCCATTGTACCGGGAACGTACAAAAAGAGCATAAGGAGGAGAGCTGATAATTTTTTCATCAGTTATTAAGGTTTAATATGTTTGTAAGAAATTTGCGCTGTTAGAGCACGTTTAAAAATTATTGTTCGACCTATGAAGGCATCCGCGCGGCGTCCGCTTTTTCAGCTATACTGCGTTGCATTTTTTCGATGTAGCTGCTGGCTACATCTGCAAAATGCGCCTTGTCTAGCTAAAAAATCTGTCCTTCTCGGTCAGAAAAACAAAATTTAAACATGCTCTCATAAAAACAGATGTTGTTTAGAGATGAAGTGCTTTTTTGACAAGCTCTCTTTTGCCTCTGGAGATAGGTACCTGAGTCCCGTCGGTGAGTAGTAAAAAATCGCCATATTCTTTTTTCCAGCTTCTGATAAACGATTTGTTGACCAGATGCGACTGATGGCAGCGTAAAAAGCCGTTATTGCTTAACAATTCGTCGTATTCATAAATAGGCTTACTAACCAATAGTTTTGTTTTATCATTTAAAAAGAACGTTGTGTAATTATTAGATGACTCACAACGGATAATCTCGTTTGTCTTGACAAAGCGTGTTTCCTGAATAGTTGACAACGCAATCTGAAGGTCTTCTTTCTTCGATTGGGCTTCCAGCCATTGCATCAGATGAACTACCTGTTGATTCCTGACTTTTAACTGCCGCTGTTTATAAGCTCTCGCCACAGCCGCTTGCAACTCAACAATGTTTACAGGTTTCAGCAGGTAATCGACTGCCGAAAATCTCATGGCCTGAATGGCATATTGATCAAATGCAGTCACAAAAATGATTTCAAAGTCATAGCTCGTCAGGCTGCGAAGCAGCGCAAAGCCATCCTGTTCGGGCATCTGAATATCCAGAAAAAGCAAATCCGGCTGATAAGTATATATAGCTGCCTTGCCCTGATCGGTGGTCTGAGCTATAGCGCATACATCTACTTGCGGGCAATACGTTTCCAGTAAAACCTTTAAATTATTCAGGTTATTGAGTTCATCATCAATCAAAACAGCTTTCATAATAGCCAGTGAGTAAAGGTCAGTACTACTTCGGTACCTGCGGATATATTATTATTGAAAATTAATGAAACAGCTTGCTCAGGGTTCAGGTCATTCAACAGGCGGATACGATTGCGGGTGAGTTTCAATCCAAAACCATCACCAGTCTCAGGTATTGGTATCCCCTTGCCGTTGTCGGCGATGCTGATAACCATATTATTATCCACCTTTTCTATCCGGATTATAATCCGGCCTGCCTGTTGCAAAGGAGCTACACCATGCTTAACGGCATTTTCAAGCAAGGGCTGCCATAATAATGAGGGCAGGTTATTGCTGTACAAATCTAACTGCTCATCTACTTGTATGGTATAGCTAAACCCAAACCGGAGTTGTTCCAGTCGCAGATACGTTTCCATCATTTGCAGTTCCTGCCCAAGTGGTGTTTCATCTTTACTGCCGTTAGTTAATGACTCCCGCATTAATCGGGCGAAATCCGACAGGTATTCGTTGGCTCCTTTTATATCCTGCTGGTTAATTAAGCCCTGAATGGAATTAAGCGCATTAAATACAAAATGAGGATTGAGTTGCGCATAAAGCGCCTGAAGCTCTAAATGCAGTTTTTGTTTTTTTGCAGTTTCCTGATGTGTTTTGTTTCGCTGGCGAATCAATAAAAATATGAAAAAGAAAAGAGCAATCATAATTATGCCCGCACCTGTAAGTACAAGTTTGAACCACATGGTCTGATACCAGTTTGGTTCTACCACGAAACTATATTCGGTTATATGCTGTGGCTGGACGGTATAACGAATCTGAATTTGATAGTGACCCGGCGAAAAATCTCTCAGCCAGATGAAACTATTATCATATTCGTTGTCGTGCCAGATTCTTATTATCTTACTATTGCGTAACAACTGATACTGAACCTGACTTTTTGAGTAAATTTCGGCATTTAATACATAGACTAAATTTGTATTGGTAGCAGGTAAATTGAGCTTATCAAGAGAGTATTTAGAATTGTCAGTTCTTGTCTTAGCCCACGGATATTGTAACTTTTGTAGAAAAATGTCCAGATTATCAGAAGTATAAATTTTTAATGCTTTGGGGCGGATTGATTCCCAGGCTACTAAGCTGCTGGCAATAATAGGCCGACTTCCCTGTTTGCGAACATCCATCACCAGCATACTTCCCAAAGGAGCCTTATACCCTCCCAAATAAGCCATTTGAGGTAAACCAGAGTCTTTTATTAAAGTAGAGTCTGTAAACCGGGTAATAGATTGCCACGGAACAATTACTTTTTGACTGGGGTATTCTATTACCCGAAACTGGTAAGCGTAGGCATTCTTTATATTTACACCATGTAAGAAGAATTGCGCTCTGGCAGTATCAAAGGTTGTGCGGGCAATGATATTAGTAAGACGTAGATCTTTGAAAGAATTATACTTTGCAAACTCCTCAAAGCGGGGGCTATTATCCTTAATCGACCAAAAAGAGTTATTCTCTTTAGGGATGGCTAATATCAGCGATATCGTTGAAGCTTTATCTAATGCCCCATCCTGAAAACTCTGAGAATAATCACCCCAGTTAATCTGGGCGTAGACCAAAGCAGGTATCTGAGCTAGAAATAAAAGAAATAAACGTACCCTGTGCATAGCGTTATTGTTATGTTTCAAAGGTATATTATTTTGTTTAAAGTCTTGAACCAACTGTGAATTTGGTAGAGATAACTGTGAATGTAGCGTTTTTGCCTGCTGCCAGATGAAAAATAACTGTTTTTTTACCTTTAGTTTTGTTCATTAATACAGAATTAGTACATTTGTTCTAAATCTCAATATTTACACAAATGACAGCCAAATTAAATAAATCATACCTGCTTTTAACCAGGAATGTACTAATTGTCGTAGGCACTGCCTCTTTAATTGCTTATACTAATTTCCATACTGATAATGGATACCTGGCTATGTCTGTAATAGCTGTTTCAAGTTTCCTGATTGGTTTTCTGGAACCTCGCAGAGGCTGGATTCTTGCCTTGATACAAGGCAGTATTGTGATAAGTTTTTATTATATCAAACCCATTAAACCTGTCAGCGAAGACCTGGCAATGTTTACCTCACACGTAGCAGTGGGAATGTCTCTGGTTTTTAGTTTTGTATCAGGGGGTTTACGGAGATTATACCTGAAGAATTAGGAGAAATTCCCGCATTAAAATTACACGTGCATCAGGGCTTTGGATAGCCCTTTTTTTATGTTCTTTAGTATATAAAAATGTAAGTATAAGGGTATAAACAGCAATAAACTGAGGTTTACAGTACGCTCATACATCTAAGCCGGAATTTTAATTGCTCATAAGCAAGTATTTACCCTTATTTTTTATTAATTTACCAACAGACTCTAATACTCTGAATATTTCTTCTATGCGTTACCTCTCCCTGCTTTCGTTATGTTTGCTTTTGTCTTGTCAGCAAAAAACACCGCAACAGATACTTTCTCCTGAACACCAGAAAGCTTTGGCTTCATTGACTGTCATGGACGGATTTAAGGTAGAACTGGTAGCAGCAGAGCCATTGATTGCCGACCCTGTTGCGATGGAAGTTGACGAAGATGGAAACATGTATGTAGTTGAAATGCATGGGTACCCATTAGATTTGACCAGAACCGGCAAAGTAAAGCTTTTAAAAGACACGAATAATGACGGACTACCGGATACAAGCACTGTTTTTGCCGATAGTTTAAGATTACCTACCGGAATTATGCGTTGGAATAAAGGTATTATCATTACTGATACCCCCGATGTTATTTATCTGGAAGACACCAACAATGATGGCAAGGCAGATATAAGAAAAGTAATGCTGACAGGCTTTGCCCTTTCCAACCCTCAACATAACCTGAATACCCCTCGCTTTGAATTAGATAACTGGATTTACCTGGGGCATGAGGCCATAGTTACGCCCTTTGTCTATAAAAAGGAATTTGGCGATGAAGGACAAAATATCTATTTCCCGGATAAACCTGATGCACAAACATTGGGCAAAAATGCCAATGGCCGGGCAGTGAGATTTAAACCTGACACCTATCAGGTAGAGGAAGTATCAGGCGAAACACAATTCGGGCATACAATGGATGCCTGGGGGCATCATTTATATACAAGCAATGCCGACCACCTCTTTCATGAGGTATTGGCCAGCCCATATCTGAAAAACAATCCGAATCTATTATTGTCTAATGCCAGTCAGGATATTTCAGACCATGGCAATGCAGCCGAGATTTATCCGATTACCGAAAATCCTAATCATCAGCTATTAACTGATGTAGGTGTGATTACTTCTTCCTGCGGCGTTACCTGGTACTTAGGCGGGGCTTTCGGGGATAAATTCAGAGATGTAACCTTTGTTGGCGAGCCTGTGCATAATCTTGTTCATGCCGATGTGATTAAGCAGGCAGGGGCGAGTTTTACGGCCAGTCGTCTGAATGAAAAATCGGAATTTTTAGCTTCAAAAGATGATTGGTTCCGCCCTGTGAATTTCTATATCGGGCCGGATGGCGCCTTATATATAATTGATTATTACCGCCAGATTATTGAGCACCCTGAGTGGATGTCTGACGAAATCAATAAATCCGGGGCCTTATATAATGGTACTGACAAGGGAAGAATCTATAGAGTTGTACCTGAAAAAGGCCTGCCAATGGACTGGTTGGGTAAGCTCAATTTATCTAAACAATCAGATGCTGATTTAGTAAAATTGCTGGAATATGAGAACATCTGGTATCGTCGGACAGCTCAAAGATTGCTATTGCAGCGTCAGGCTAAGGGCATTAATAATGCTTTAAGAGATATTATCAGCAAAAGCACATTACCCGAAGCTAAGATTCATGCACTGTGGTTGTTAGATGGATTGAAAAGTATTGAGATGCAGGATATTGTTCAGGCTTTTCGTGACGATGAAGCAGGTGTAAGAGAAAACGGTATCAGGGTAGCCGAAAACTATATTAATCAGTCTCCTGCCAGACCGGATGCCGAAAAACTGAAAAAAGAACTGGTCGGTTTACAAAACGACGGGAATACCAAAGTAAGATTTCAATTATTAAATACGCTTGGATTTGTAAAATCACCTGAGTCAGAGAAAGCTCGTTTGAGTATTCTGAAAAGAGATTTTCATGATAAATGGATAGGAGTGGCCTGTATTGCTTCGTTTGCAGGAAAAGAGAATCAGGTATTTGATTTTGCAGTAAAGGAACTGGCCAAAGAGAAATCAGCCGAAACCGCAGAGTTTTTCTCAAATATAGGTGCCACTATTGCCAACAGTGGTAACAAGGCCGTATTTGCAGCTATTTTTTCTTATATCAGCACTACTGGTGACAATGCCAATGATGATTGGTGGAAAGCTGCTACCCTAAGCGGTATCTCTAAACTCTGGCATTATAAAGGCATTACCGTTCCTTTAGCAGACACAGATAAAGATCGTCTGTTATCAGCTTTTTCAGCCAAGAGTTCTCCGGAATTCAGAACGGCCTGTCTGGATTTATTAGAAGTGACAGGTTTGCCCAAGAGCAGTAGCAGCGCAGGAAAAATCAAGGAGGCAAAGGAGATACTGGTCGACAGAAGCCAGGATGAAAAACTACGGGCGGATGCCGTGAAATTGCTTTCAATCGCCAATGCCAATGCCTACAAGAAAGATTTCTTACAGATATTGACGCTTAAAGAACCGGAAACAGTACAGACAAGTGTATTGAAAACGCTTAGTAAAATCGGAGATAAATCAACCTTTGCTTTCTTATTGAAAGAATTCAAGAGTTTCTCTGCTCCGATTCAGCAGAAAACGGTAGAACTACTAATGGCAAAGCCTGACAGGATTCCTCTATTACTAGCTGCCCTTGAAGAAAAAAGAATTGATAAGTCGGCCATTGGTTGGAGGCAAATGGTTGAACTGATGAATTATGAAGAAACCAATATCCGTGCGTATGCCCGCAAAGTATTAGCCGTAAACGAAGACCGCAAGGCAGTTTTACAGACTTATCTGAAAGCACTTGACATGAAAGGTGTACAGGCAAACGGTAAACTGGTATTTGAGAAAAACTGTGCTACCTGCCACCAGATTGAAGGCGTAAACGGGATAAACTTCGGGCCAAATCTTTCAACACTTCGAAGCCGCAATGCCAATTCGATTCTGACGGAAATTATTAATCCGAATAATTCTATTGCCGATAAGTATGATTTCTGGACATTGACCTTTAAGAATAACACTTCGATGGGTGGGGTGATATTGCAGGAAAATGCCAATGTTTTGACCCTTCGAGAAGTAGGAGGAAAAGAAAGCGTGATTCAGAAAAAGGACATTGCCAGAATGCTAAAATCAGAAACCTCTATTATGCCTAATGGCTTGGAAAACGCTATCAGCGTGAAAGAAATGGCAGATTTGATAGCTTTTATTCAAAATAAATAAGCATTATTGAATAGTATGCCAGAATTTTTTGATATATCATTAATAGGCAAGAAAACGAGCACCTCTAAGTATGAAATGGATGCTTGTTTAATTCAACTTGGTTTATATGAAGGAGAAAATAATTCAGATCTCTTTAAAGGAAAACAAATTATTGTTTCTTGCTTTGAAGATGAAGAACGTGATTTTGATGAAATGAGCATAGGTATATCTGAACAGTGTTTTACCAGAGAAGATTTTGATATTGAATTAGAGCCGTTTACAAATTTTGTAAATCATTTCTTTCAATGTAACCAACATTTGGAGTACGCTTTGTGTAGCTATGAATTAAATGGCTACCTTATTGGGCAAGTTAAAAAAATGCAGGATTTCAGTAACAATGAATTTCTAAAACGCTTTCCCCTGATTTACAAACGGACAAATCCATTGGATTTACCTGAGTTGAAAAAAAATTTAGAAGCACAAGAAATATTTGAATAAAGCAAAAGCGACTGTCTTCTATGTTGGGTTAATATCTTTTTTAATATTAAGCGTAAGGATTACTTACATTCTTAGGCTCACTTGTTTCTTTATGATAGAATCTCTTTATGGCATCGACAGCGCCATGTTTGAGCAGAGTAGTATCACTGGCAGCTGTTACAAATCTGAATCCCATCTCTGACATTCTGATAGCTACCTCTGGAGAGGGGCATTGAATCCCGGCAATCAGGTTGTTTTTTGCGCACGCATTCAGAACTTTTTCAAATGCTTTTAATAATTCAATGTCATCAAAATCACCTTGCCGGGGGCGTCTCATAGAGATACTCAAATCCCATGGCCCTATATATAGGCCTGTCATGGTAGCTGTTTTGGCAATATCCTCTACGTTTTTCAAAGCTTCCGCCGTTTCAATCATCGACATCGTGACAATTTCTTCTGTCGATTGCTCAAAATAGCCTTCACCACCATATACACTTGCCCTTACAGGCCCAAAACTACGATAACCATCAGGTACATACCTACAGGCCCCAACAAAATTCTCTGATTCCTCACGGGTATTAATCATGGGACAGATAATCCCATAGGCACCCATATCTAACATTTTCATGTGGGTGGCCGGGTCATTCCATTGCACCCTCACCATCGGAACGGTGTGTGTAGTAGATATAGCCTGCAACATGGTCAGAATGGTCATATGGTCACTAGCCAATCCGTGTTGCGCATCAATCGTCATGGCATCGAAGCCTGAATGAGCCACTACTTCGGCAGTCCAGGATGAAGGAATAGTAATCCATGCGTTTACTACAGTTTTATCTTCTTTCCAGAGTTGTTTCAATCTATTAGGGCGCATGCTTCTTAGGTGTTTTCGTGCTTGATATTAGTACCTGATTTTGCGTATTATTCGTCTCTCATACGTTCACGGGATACATCTCTTTCTTTAATAGTGTCCCGCTTATCATAGAGTTTTTTACCCTTGGCCAGCGCAATTTCTAAT
>CALRLS020000001.1:0-42053 GCA_943368815.1 Cyanobium sp. NIES-981 | reverse complement strand
TAAATCAGTCAGATTGAACTGCCCATCACCATCTGAATAAGCAATCGATTTATACTTAGCTAATTTTACCCCTTTCTGAAACGTATATCCTACCCCTCTGTTGATAGTATTTCTTTCATAGACTAAATTTTCATATTTCTTTTGGGATGAAATTATTATTTCTGAAGTATTATCTGTACTGCAATCGTCCACCACTATTAATTCAAAATTGTCAAAGTTTTGCTCTAAGACAGTATAAGCATCAGGCAACAAACTCATTAGCGAATTTGCGTCGTTATACGCTAGTATAATTAATGAAATGTCTCTCATGCTGCTATTTCTTTGAGGTGTACACCCGATGAATACCGCTAATTGACAATCTTGGGTGCCTGCCACCAGAAACTAAGTGTAGTTCATCACCAATCCATCCACTAATAATCCCATGGCGCGCCTCTGGAATAGGCTTATACTTCTCCCATTTGTTTGTTAAAGGGTCAAAAACCTCCATCACGTCAAAGCAAGACCATACATTCTCACCACCATAGGTATAGATTTTATTCTTATACACAGATGAGCCAAATCCCCCTCTTGCGGTGGGAATGTCCGCCATTCTTTTCCATTTTTTGGTTGTTGGGTTATATTCTTCTACAAAAGACAAATTAAACCGTAAATCATCTTTTCGTCCTGAGATAGCGTAGACTTTCCCATTTACACTCTCCGCTCTCAGGTGGTCACGGGGATGTTCCATTGGGGGGGCAGTAAACCATTGATTGTGCTTGATTGAATAACCAAATAAAGCATTTGAGATAGCCTTATGCTGATTGATTCCCCCTACATACCAGATTGTATCGTTGCTTATACAAACTCCTCCGGCACCTCTGGGTTCAGGCATAGAAGCTAATGCTTCCCAACTATCTGATTCAGGATTATAGCGATATAGGGTGTTCAGTGGTTCCCAATTGGCAAACATAAATCCTCTTATTCTCAGAGAAAGTGGCTTAAAGCCACCGACTAAATATAAGTATTCATTATTTTGCACTACACCCACATGGTTTATTGGTTGAGGCGTGTCCTTAACTTTTTCCCATTTTTGTCTTTCAGAGGAATATTTATATGAGCTGATTAGGGTTTGTCCGTATTGGTTGATACCACCAAAAATATAGAAAGAGCCATTATGAGTGATACCTCCTGCTTCTGTTCTTGGTTCGGGTAACTCAATGGCTAAAGTAAATATTCCGTTTTCTGATAAAACAGGTGATGAAAGTGTAAAAGGACTCCAGGAAACAAACCACCATTTAGATAGAAAAAAGAAAACGAGAAAAAACGATGAAAGAATGATATATTTCTTCATTAAAAATAAGTTTTATGGACTATTGTTAGGTCTAATTGGAATAGACGGGTTAAATAGAAAACAAAGTTGTATGATGATTTGAATTAATTGAAATAACCACCAAAGGATGCTTTTTTTTGCAAACCAAAGTATCTGCTAAACTATGATTATTTTGACAAAAGTAAGACGAAAAACCCGAAGTGCATTTAGATAATTGAAATTAAGAGATTGTTCAATTTTCTACCAGCCAGATAATTCAGGTAATAAAAAGGTTTTATTTCCATAAGGAGCATTCATGGTGTCGGCAAGATAAATGAAATCATGTATTGGAAATGCCTTTTAAAGGCAGAACCGTCCTGCATTGGCTTTTTTTCTTTATCTTTCTTAGAAATTTTTTTTGATGACACAAAAGATTCATTTAAAGGGCTTAAACGGTTTAAGAGCAATTGCAGCAATAACTGTAGTTCTTTTTCATATTTCACTGTCCTTACAATTATTCGGCTTAGACCCCTATATTATTTGGGGTAAACTAGAAGAGAACAAGCCTTTTGGCTTCAGAGTCGGGTCCTATGCTGTAACTATTTTTTTTACGCTAAGCGGATTTCTCATTACCTATTTACTATTAAAAGAACAGCAAGTCAGGGAAATCAGCCTTAAGAACTTTTATATTAGAAGAACCCTGCGCATATGGCCATTATATTTTCTTATTTTATTTATTTCACTGCCTGTATATAAGTGGGCTGGCATACCATATTCGAATAAGAATGTTTTTTATTACCTGTTTTTTTTGGCAAATATTCCTGTCGCTTTAAAAGAGGGTATACAGCATATGGGTTTTTATTGGTCGCTTTGTGTTGAAGAACAGTTTTACCTAATTTGGCCGGTTTTTATTAAGTTTTCAAAGAATCGCTATCTGAAAAACGCTATTTTACTGCTGCTCTTGTTGTTTCTGATTAGAGGAATCTTTGGATTTCTGAAATTTTACGACCCTGATTATGAGGGGTTTAATAATTTTTTAGGGATGAATCGTTTCCATACTTTGATAGTCGGAGGAATAGCCGCTATGTTGTTTATAGAAAATGACCGACTTTTTATCAGGTTTTTTACTAATAAATATGTTGTTGGGCTTGCATGGATAATAATTTTTTTACCTGTACTAATGGGCTTGAAAATACCCGGATTTCATGAAATTGTTTCTTTGTGTACAGTAGCTATTGTCATGTCTCAGATTACATATACGAACAGAATACTAAATTTTGAGAATAAGGTAATGGATTTTCTGGGTAAAATTTCATACGGAATATATATGACCCACTCACTCATTATTATTTTACTTAGCGAGCTCATGGGTAAATTCGAAGACCAAAGCGCCATAAACTATATTCTCCTTATTGTATTAGTATTATCAATAAGTATCGGCTTTAGTACGTTTTTATATTATTTTTTTGAACGATGGTTTTTAGATTTTAAAAAGCGCTTTGCATTTATTGAAGATACAGGTCTTAGCAAATCCTGATTAAATTATCAGCAATAAGAGTTTTTAATGATTCGTGAAGCATCATTCTGGTTTTTAATGTATTTCCGATTGATTGTCTGGTACTCCAGGCTGAACTCAACTCGTCGAGGCTTAGGGGAGCAGTAAGTAATTCTAAAATTATACAGCTTGTTTCATCCAAAAGAAATTCCTGAAAACATATCATCTGTGAATCCGTAAGCACATTGTACCAATAATACTGAGACACATATTGTAAACCGTTAAACCAATTGAATCTGCTCTTTATTATTTTTGAATGGTTCAATTCGAACTTCATATCCTGAATTTCTACAAAGTTTTTAGAACAGAAATCCAGATGAGTTTTAAAATGCTCATACATTGATTCAGCATTCTGGTTCTGTAGAAATGTACTTAAAACTGCTAACCTTCTTTTTTCGAAATAAACACAATCGGCCATTTCTTCAGCCTCTGAATAATGGGTGAGATCAGCTTTCGAATACTCATCAATAGATATATTAAAAACCTGTTTTGTTCTCACAAAAGGATTGTCTAAGGCATCTTTTAGCATATTAAATACCCATTCAATGCGAGGAAGTTTCTTTTCATTCTGCGGATTCAGCAGTGTGAGGGTATTATTTTTTAATAGCTTGTTTGTCTGACATAAAGTATCAATTTTTTTTAATTGTTTTGGCCAGATATGGTAAAGCCAGAACTCCATTAAATTGCAGTATTGCAGCCGATAACGGTTTGAGCCTAATAAGTGGATATAAGTGGGGGTGCCGGAATTGGGTGAAACCCGATTGAAATCAAGTACTTCACTAAAATTATTCCGGAAAACAGGTTTCTTTAAAAATTTGATTTTAGTGTGTTGATGATTCATCAGAGAAATAAAAAAGGACTGTTCCATATATGTGCCGATGTATTCAAAATCCTCTTCATGTTCTTCAAAAATGGCCTGATTTTTCTCAAAGAAACTTATTGTTTCCTGATAAAACTCTTTAAATAGCCCGAAGTTTTTTCCCCCCATAATTCCCGCATTGGCCGATAAAGCCATTCCTGCACTCGGTGTTTTTAGGTATCCGGGTATATCTGCTCCGTGTTTCCGAAGGCTTAACCATACGTTCTTATACATAGGTTCGTCCATTTCAAGATTTTGAGCAAATACTTCGGCTTCAAAAAAATCTTCATCAGGCAGGGTGAACCAGAACACATCTCCGTCAACATGTACAAAAGGAGCCTCTTGAATAGAATAGGTGAAAATCTTGGCTAAAACCCATGATTTTTCAATGATATCGGCCTTGTCATCCAGTGTTTTGTAAACTGCATCATATGGCAACCCTAATTCTGTAATGAGCATCTGATATCCTTCTGAATTACAATGAAGATGCACATTCCTGAAATTTTTCTTTAATAAATAATAGCTTAATGACCAGCTTATGTATTCAAAACGCGTATTTATCCAACCCCCTGATTTTACCGAATCTTTTGTAATCCAGAAACTTTGAATAGCATTCATTATTGAATTTATTGATAATTTTATTAGATTTGTAACTTAGCCAGCCCCCTGAAATGCGATTATTATCTTCCAAAATTACTTACTTAATTCTTTTTATTATTGCTATTATTATAATTTCGCATACAAGTTGGGGGGAAAAGAAAATTGCCTTTTATAAGACAGCAATCAGAAGGAAATTTTATTTAACATTAAGTAAGTATAATGATAAGACTGATGCCAGATACTCAATGATAGCATTTGAGGAAGATTCAACTCTGAATTCCCTGGTGACGTTAAAAGGGACTGCACTTTTTCCTAATCAATTATTCATAGCTGAAAGAAAAGGCTTACTAAGGAAGATAGATACTATTAAGCACACTTCAGAAATAGTATTAGATATTTCAAACCGGATTTCGAAAGAAACTGATGCAGGGTTTTATAATTTTGCTATCAATCAAAAAGATTCCGTTTTTGCTATTGCTTATACCTCCACCACCACAAAAGGAAAAAGTTTTCAGAATTTTGAACTGGTTCCTCTTAAAAACAATAAACTAGCGTATAATTTGAGAAAAGTACTTTATGCATTGCCAGTATCAAGTCATTTTGGCGGAGGTCTGGAGTTTGACTCATCAGGAAATCTCTATATTGCTACAGGTGATTATACATACGGAGATACCGGGAATTATGCCCAGGACTTAAAGACGCTTTACGGTAAAATTTTAAGAGTCAAAATCGATAAATTATCAATGAGTATTCCTGAAGATAATCCTTTTTATTCTGATAAGGGAGCAAGAAAAGAGATATGGGCATATGGGTTAAGAAACCCATTTAGAATGACTTTTTGGGAAGATGGAAAAAAAATGATTGTAGGCGATGTAGGGCACGAAAAAAAAGAAGAAGTGGATATTGTTGAGGAAGGGGGAAATTATGGTTGGAGTATCAGGGAAGGTACCTTACCCTTCAAAAAAATTATCCCTAAATCAAAACTAATAGACCCTGTATATGAGTATGAACACGGAACTGAGGGTTTTTCAATCACCGGAGGAATTGTTTATCGAGGAGAAAAATTTCCTGAACTGAAAGGCAAATATATTTTCGGTGATTATATTTTGGGTAAAATATGGATACTGGATTTGGCAGACACTAAGGCTAAACCACGATTACTCATTAAAGATTTTCCTGGTATTACTTCATTTTATGAGGCTGAAAATGGAGATTTTTTCTGGACAAATCATGCAAAAAATATAATTTATAAACTTATCAGATTAAATGAAAGCTTATCAGCTAGATAGTACGAATATTGCCACAGAGATATTTGACAATGAGGCAGTTTTAATTAATATTCCGCAGGGGAAATATTATAATGTAAGAGGAAATACAGGTATCAGAATTTTAGAGATGCTGCGGGAGCCTACTAGTTTTGAAAGTATAATTAGTACCATCAGCAACGGATTTGAGACAGATAATGAAACTGACCTGAAGACTGAGCTAGAGGGCTTCATTAATCAATTGGCAAATGAAAATATAATAATCCCGGCTACAGAAGTGAGTTCATTTGAAATTGAAGACACTGATTTCAAATATCCTTATGAAAAAGCTGAATTAGAAATATTTGATGATATGCAGGAGCTTATCATGCTCGACCCCGTGCATGATGTAGAATCGTTTAAAGGATGGCCGCAAAAAAAAGAAGAATTGGCTAATGGTTAATCCGGAGAAAGAGAAGTTTCTAAAGTCAAAGAGCTATTATAGTGTAGGTGGGCAGGAGTTTGAGGTCTTATCATACGGTGATTTTGATTCAGATAGCTATCTGAAAGCAATGAGTCATATAAAACTTGAAAAGCCCTCCGAAACAGACCTGACAATCCATTTAATTGAGTCAAAAAGCACAGGACTCAGACCTCCGCAGGAATGGCTTGACTGGTCAGAAATGGACCTTTATAATGGTGAACTCCTTAATTTTGGCAATAATAGGGCAATCTTTAACTCAACCGAACTGTGGTTTATATTTGTCGATTATGAATCAAAAGCTATTTATTATTGGATAGATGATTTTTTAAAACTTAATCCTAAAGAACCGGCTATTCCTTTGATAATGGTGTTTCATTTATGGTTTGATAATACGCCTCTTTTTTTATGCCATGCTGCTGCCTTAGGGACTTCGGAAAAGGGTGTTTTGCTGACAGGCAGAGGGGGGGCGGGAAAATCGACCAGCACCTTATCTTGCCTCAACACAGCAGTTAAAATTGCAGGAGATGATTTTGTATTGATTGATTCAGAGACGTCTATGGCCTATAGTTTGTATGGCGTAACAAAACTGAATATTGAGCAATATGAAAACTTACCACATCTGAAACCGCTTATTTCAAATACAGACCAGATTCCGGATGAAAAAGGACAGGTCTATATCAACGAATTTTTTCCCGGTTCGATGATTAATCAGTTTAAAATAAAGGCAATTCTGCTTCCGACAATTACCGGATTAAAAGACACCTTTATTAAGCAATGCTCTAAAATTGAGGCCATAAAGGCCTTGGTACCCTCATCAATCTGGATTTTGAAGTCAAATAAAAGAGCCGTTGAGAAAATGAATTTACTTATATCAAAGCAACCAACCTTTAGATTAATGGCTGGTACAGAATTAAATCAGATTTCACCTACCCTAATGAAACTTATCAATGAAAGTTAGTATAATTATAACCGTCTATAATGTTGGGAAATACCTTAGACAGGCCATAGAGTCTGCTTTGAATCAAACCCATAGAGATATCGAAATAATAGCTGTAAATGATGGTTCGACTGATGGTAGCGGTCAGGTTCTGGCATCTTTTAAAGATAAAATAAGAGTTTTAAATCAGGAGAATAAAGGTCTTATGGCAGCCCTTAATAGTGGGCTGAGTCTTGCCACAGGAGAGTTTATAGGTATTCTTGACGGGGATGATATCTGGGTGAAAGATAAACTTGAAAAACAGATAAAAGAATTTGATAAAGATTCAAGCCTTGAAGCTACATTTGGGAAAATGGAACAGTTTCTTAGTGAGGAACTGAGTGATAATCCCAACAAGTATCAATTCGCTAAAGGTCAATTATCATCTTTATCAAAACTTACTTCCTTAATTAGAAAAGAGGCCTTTATAAAGTATGGATTCTTCCCGGATAATAAGATGTTGGAATTTATCATGTGGTTTGATGCTGCAAAATTGAAGGGACTTAGCTTTAATCAGACGGATGATTTAGTGGCTTACAGAAGAATCAGAGAGAACTCTAATTCTCAACATCCGGATTATTATCCTGAACTATTAAGATACTTAAGAGGAAGAATCGACCAGAAAAAACTTGAAATTAATTAATCAAACAGGTGGACATTTCCCAAATGCGCGGCAGACATTGTTGTTGAAAGCGGCTCTGAGCGATAGATTAGAGGCTATCAGATCCTTTGTTGACTGGCTGGAGATTAATAAACTTGATAGCCTCGACCCCACATCAAGGTCTTTCCTGTCTGACTTTATGGATAGTATCGATAAGGGAGGCCAGCAATTGCTACCTTTGGTGATTTATAATTTAGGCGAAGATACCCACCCTTATTTTAAATTTCTGATTGGCACCAGAAAGAACTATTGGGTACGAAACAAACAAATAGCGCATAAAGCCTTTGAGGTGCAAAGAATTTTAGCGAAGAATGATATTCCATCTATGCAAATAAGGGGTTTAGACCTGGCTGCAAGGTTTTATGAGAATATCGGACACCGACCCATGAACAATGGGAATATCCTGATTCCTTATGAATTTAAAGAAATAGCGGCAGAACTAGTAAAAAATTACACTTTCGGAAATAAGGTCGTCAGGTATGATTTAGAACCCATAGAAACTGTGCATACGATTCATCTTGAATTTGATGCGGAGCTTGGTATAGATTTACACTGGAATATCTTTCAGGAATATGCTCACCGCCCGGATGCTTCAGATTTTATATGGAAGGACGCCACAAAGACGGAAGGCACTTACTATCAAATGTCGGCGACACATGCACTTTTTATAAATATGGTTAATGGCAGGAAGTTTGAGCCAACTCCCCCATTCAGATGGGTAGCCGATGCCAGAATGATTCTTGGCAAATCAGGCATTGATTGGGATGAATTCTTAGAACTGGCGAAGCGATTTCATTATAAACCGTTTTTAAAAAAGGCGGTTGCTTATCTGATTGAAGAATGCCAGATAGAAATACCTGCCGATTTTGCAGAAAAATTAAATAAAATTGTGGTAAGTAAACAAGAAGTGGAATATTATCGTGCTATTTCGCTAAATAGCAGAAAATATGGCTTTGTTGGTTTATTGTGGTATAGTATAAGCAGAAGGGTAATCAGTTATCGCTTATTTTTAAAAAATACAGATATATCATTATCAAAATATCTTTTTTCGTGGGCCTTCAATCGAATCAGAGCCAGAATGGCAGCATAATCAATGATTGTTAATATAGTCTTAATTTTAACGTTCTTCATACATTTTTTTAGTACGGCCGTACTCTCAGTAAGATTAGTGGGAATCCGGACTAAGAAAATGGCGGCTTCTTATGCAGTCTACAATATTATTTTGGTAATAGTAAGATTCATGAATACATTTCAGGCTCCTCTTTTAGCTAAAACAGTCGAAAACTCAATACTTAAAGGTCTAGAGCCTGACAATTGGCTGTTTTTTAATTTATGTCTGGTTGCACTGGCAGGAAGCATAACAGGCGGGCTATTTATTCCAACCTTACAAAGATTTATGTACAATGCTGTTGAAAAAGTATATAGGCAAAACTCATTGGTTAAAATTCTGATACAATCATTTTCATACAAAACTTTCAGGAAATTTATGAGGGCCGCAGTTTTGCCAAGCATATCAAACCTTAACAGGCTTAACCGCATCAGTGATATGCCCAAAACAATGATTCTGATGAATGTACTTGTTACAGCAGTTACTACTATCAGTGTGCTTTCCTGTTTGTACGCCGGTTATATTAACCCTGATTTACGGACTACGTCTTTATCTTTAAATGGATTTTTAGTAGGACTGTCGACCGTAATTCTGGTTATTGTTGTTGAACCGCATCTGGGCATTACTGCCGACAAGGTGATTAATGGTATATACTCTCATATCGATTTCAGAAGGTATTTAATATTTGTAGTAATTGCCCGTATTCTCGGCACGGGTCTAAGCATCTTTTTTCTGATTCCTTTCGCACATTTTGTGGTATTTCTGGCCAAACTGATATATGTCTGATATATCTTTTCAAAGCTGATATTTTAAAGTTTACAACTCAGACAACCTCACCCGCTATTTCTGCATATATAGATATAAATCTATTATCTATTAAACCGCACGGTACTTAATGAAATACTACTATTGCCTTTTATCTATTTTGGCTATCAACCTGTTTAGTTGTCAGGAATTAAAATCAGAGGAAGAAAAAGACTACGAAGTTGGTTTTAAAACTACTCGTATATACGATAAAGCCCGAAGATACCTACCCGGCGTTGATTCAACAAATAGCTTATATTACCGTCCTTTAGATATTGATATATGGTATCCGGCACAAGAATCGCCCAATGATTCATTAATTAAATTTGGTGAGTACTTCAATCTCTTTGAACAGAGGGTTAATTTTTATACAGCCTCAACCATTGGAAATGGTATGTCCGGAAAATTTGCCGGAACCTTGGCTGAAGGTTTCAAATGTTCGGATTCTATTCGTGTTCTGAAACATCCAACGAAAACTTATAGACAAACGAAACCCATTGATGGCAATTTTCCAGTGGTTGTTTATATGGCAAGTTATAATGGCATGGCTTACGAAAATTATCTTTTATTTGAAACTTTGGTTAAAAAGGGGTACGTAGTGGTAGGAGTCAATTCTATAGGTAGATTCCCGGGAGATATGACGATGATGAAAGAAGATGCTATGGAGCAGGTATATGATGCAATAGCAGCTATTAAATACCTTGAAAAACACTCAACCGTTAAATTTGATAATGTAGCTGTGATGGGCTATAGTTGGGGTGGTTTAACAGGAGCCTTAGCAGCTGATAAGATTCCGAATGTAAAGTGCATTGTTTCATTAGAGGGCTCAGAGTTTCATCATTATGGATATAGTAAAGAAGAAGATGCTGATTTTGAAGGTATTCTTAAGAGTCCGGATTTTCAAAAGATGTCTCTGAAAAACCCCTATCTCAGATTTGAAAGTGCACCTGTTAATCAAAAGACTTCAAAAGATTCAGTGAATAATTTTCTGGCAAAAGTTTCTAAAGATTATCTGGTTCTGAAAGTTGATTCTGCTGAGCACGGTGATTTTTCGGCTTATCCATTTATTGTGAAATCATCCGGCAATTGTCCAACCACACAATTGTACCAGACAATTACCAGACTGATAAGTGCATATTTAGAAGAACATTTAAAAGGGAATCGTGTCTTTAATAAAGTGTTTGAAAGAGAATTAAACAGGAGCCTTAGGAAGCGACAATAGCCAATCAGCAATTCATCGAAACGCTTTAATTTTATCCTTGAATATCTTAAAAAGATATTAATTCTTCCTAATAATCGACTTTTTTCTATTTTTTGCCGAAGTATGCCAGAATATAAGTATTGGCATAGTCAGATGAATATGATTCAAATCCAGTTCAAATCTTTTACTGTCATCTCACTTTCAATTGTTCCGGTGTGCAGGGTTGATTTTGGTTCAAATAGTATGTTGAATACAATTTCATCATTTGTGTGTGGCCTGTGTTCAACCCCTTTTGGGACAATCAATATTTCGCCTTCTTTCACTTCTACGGTTCTGCCATCTCTGAAATCCATCAGGAGTGTCCCTTTAAAAACCATGAATAGCTAGTCTTCGTTGTCGTGGCTATGCCATATAAACTCGTCTTTTAATTTGCAGAGTTTAACATACTGACCATTGAGTTCTCCTATAATATGGGGCGTCCATTGTTTATCAAACATTGAAAACTTATCCATAATGTTGATTGAATTAATTTCGTTCATATATATTTTATTTAAAGTGTCTTACTATTGTAATAAATGATATTTGCCTGTTTCCGGAGTTTCGCTACTGCGTTCTCTTTATTTTTTCAAAGTATTTGCCCGTTCAAACAAATCCGTTATCACATATTGCAGGGAATCAGGGGTGAATTTACGAAAATCAAGAACTAAGTCCATCGTGGTTGCATAACGCCCCGGTTTTTTTGGATTATCAAACGAATGCCAGTCTTTCAGGAATTTCTGCAAAGCCTTGTTTATATTTTTCTCGCCGACACGCTTTTGTAATTCGTACATATTAATTGCGCCTTTGTTGTAGTATAAATAACGTTGATTATTGACCAGAGCCAGAGGCAAGTCTTCTTCTTTCGATTTTAAGCGGGCTTTGTGGTACTCTTCTGATTGAATCTTTAGGAATTGCTGCACTTTAGCATCAGAATATTTTTCTTTAAAAACCATGAGGGCAGAGTATTGCGCCAGGGTTTCTAAAATCATTTTTTGACCCTGCACATTGGCCGCTTCCAATTGCATACCCCACCATTGGTGCGCCACTTCATGGGCTGTAATAAAAAAGGCCATATCTACGTCTTTCTTATCATCAATATTCAGGATAAAGCCGCTTGTTTCGGAAAATGGAATTATGCACGGCAGTGATTGAGCAAATGTACGATAACCCGGAAACTCAACAATTCTGAGTTGATTGTATGGGTATTGACTGAAACTGGCGCTATAATAATCTAAAGACATTTTCATGGCATTCATCATTCGACTGAGATTGTATTCATGCCCTTTTTGATAATAAATCTCTATGTCAGCACTTTTACTCGTTTGTGTGCCTGCCGGCGTATATTTTTCGTGCAATCGCTCATAATTGGCTGATAAAACAGGATAAAAGTTAATTACTTTTTGATTTGTTTTATAATGATAATAGTTGCGGCCATTCTTATTCCAATGTGCCATCAGATTGCCTGCTGTTAAAGCTGCCTGTGGGACTTCTGTACTAATAATCAGATTCAGTTTAACACCGTAAGAATCACTTCCGCCAGTTGAGTTTAATAATTCCCTTTCGTCGTTACGCTTAGCCTTTTGCAATCCCGGATTCAGCCCGAAATTTTTCCTTTCATCTTCATCGCTTAGTTCGTATTGTCTTTCATAACCAAAACCCGGCAGTTCATCATTATCAAAGAAGGTCCCATTGTATACAACTTTTGTGTCTGAATCATCTGATTCAAAACCCTTTGGCTGACGGGTTTGTCTAAAGCTCATTTTTATAGTATCACCCGGAAACAAAGGCTGACGCAGTTTGTAAATAGTATAGTGATATTTATTGTACTTATCGTTAACAGTCAGGTTTCTGTCAAATTTCAGATTTGTAAGCGATACTTTTGAATCTATCAGCTTTTGTATATGGATTTCATGAATGGGCATTTCTGAAGTATTTGTTATAAGATAATACCCGTATAATTCATAAGCCCTCTTTGATGGGAAAAGGTCAATGTTCAGATTTACATCTACAATTTTTGGTTGTGCGATATACTCAAATGGCTTCAGAGATTTTTCGTAATCAGCTCTGAAATTGTTTTTCTCAAACCTGGTTGCGTATTCGTTTAAAATATTGGTATTGTAATAAATATACCCTCCTATTGCTATAACCAGAACAGCACAAAGAGTACTCACTATTTTCAAAAATCTTCCTGTTTGCCTTTTTCCTATTTTCCATCGGTTTATTACCCCTGTTTCTTTACCTTTTACCATCAGGATACTGGTCAGAATCAGGAGCAATATTCCTGAGAGTATCCAATAGGCTTTTACCCAAAGAAAGGGAGTCAGAAAGTGCCCATACCCATTCATAGCAGAATATTTCGGAAGTGGCTGACCACCAAAATTTAATAATACGTGTTCCAGTCCGAATGTAGACATGGCCATATTAATGACCGCAAATGCCAGAGTAGATACAATGCCAATAAATTTATTGCCGCATAATGCCTGAAAGAATAATGACACGAAAGTATACAGTGCTAAAAAAGGAAATATTTCTAAAAAGAAGCCAAGAAAATAGATATCTAATTCATATTTATAATATCCGTTTACTGTTTGAAATAAAATTCCGGCAATGATAAGTGAAACAGTTACAATGGCATAAATAAGTAACAAGGCCAGAAATTTACTGCTTAGATTAACAAAAGGATTGAGCGGAGTAGCATCCTGAATGAGATCAAACTTCGCCTCCCGCTCCTTCCACATTATTTCGCCCGAATAAAATACCAGAATGATTGCAAAAAAGTATAGAGACATTTCCTGCAACTCCTCTATAATCAGATATGTTGTAGGGTAGCTATCTACCCCATACGAAGTTCCCAGACTTAGTGAATTGACAAAAATTATAATGAAAGCACAAATAATAATAGCCCTGAAAGAACTTAGTTTGAGTATTGAGCGGCTATGAAACCAGGTAGTAAGAAATAGCTGAATGGCCTGTGCCTTTAAATGATATGCGGGCGTGAATAATGGGATGCTTTTATTAAAAGTATCAGAAAGGTTCTCTGATTTTTGTTTTTCCTTCTTATGGCTGTTTTTCTCATTTGAAATTTTTAGGCTAAATCTGTAATAGCCAAAACCGATAAGAGCAAGACTCAATGTAAAGAAAAAGAACCTGTTATATAGCATCGGTCCGGATATTGGAATCAGTAATGAGTTTCGCTCATTTATGGTCCATCCTGCACTTATTTCAGAGAGGGCACTTAGTGCGAAGGGATCAAGTATTGCTCTTAGAGTTTCGTTGGTAATACTTTTGCTGAGCATAAACAAAACAAGCATAATCACCCCCTGTGTATAAACTACAATCGGCTTTTTACTGAGTGTACCTGTTATATAAAATACTACGGCGCCAAAAAACAATATGGGTAACGAAACCCAAAGAAAAGGTTGCAGATAATTGCTGATTTCAAATGGCAAAAACTCTTTTGAATCCCGCCAGGGCATACATTCTCCCAACATCATCCCCAATAAGATACTGCTGAAAATAATCAGTAGTACAAAGAAGGAACCAATGAAATGACCTGATAAATAGCCCTTTTTTGAGATAGGATTCACATATATAAGTGATGTAACATTGTACTGATAATCACGTTGTACAGATACACCCATAATAATAGATACTATGAGCATACTCAGACCCGAAATTGCTGCCATTGATTTAGCGATTACAATTGGCGAATTCTTCCTGACCAAGCCTAAATCAATTCCCTGAAAAACAAACTCAACTCCAAATACTGAAAACAGGAATATAAAAGCAAAGAAGATATATGTTTCGGGTTTCCTCAATCTGTATTTTAACTCGAACCTAAAGAACTCGTACCACATGATTTTATGAAATTAGTCGTTAATAATTTGTGACATATATACATCTTCCAGGTTGGCGGCAATAGGTTTGAAATTTGCGCCCGGATGTGTATCGCTGATAACATGAATAATCTGTTTTCCCAGATACAATCGCTCACTGATTACCTGATATTCATTCTTGTACTGAAGCAACTCGTTTTTGTTAATGGTTTTTTCATACAGGCGATCATTAAAGCCAGACATAATCAAAACAGGATTCCCCTGTACAATTACTTTTCCTTTATTTATGATGGCCATATTGGTGCATAATTCCTTTACATCATCAACTATATGAGTGGAAAGAATAACTATGGTTTGCTCTCCGACTTCACTCAGAAGATTATAGAAGCGGTTTCGTTCTACAGGGTCAAGGCCTGCGGTTGGTTCGTCTACTATCAGCAATTCAGGATTGTTTAATAATGCCTGCGCAATACCAAACCTCTGTTTCATTCCACCTGAAAACTCTCCGAGTCTTTGATTTCGCACATTGTAGAGATTCACCTTTTGAAGCAGGGCATGTACAATTTCCTTTCGTTCTGGCCGATTTATAATCCCTTTCAATACTGCAAGATGATTTAGTAACATTTCAGCTGATAGCTGAGGATACACCCCGAAATCCTGTGGGAGATATCCCAGAACTTTTCTCAATTCACTCTGATTTTCCAGAATATTCAGTTCGCCCAGATGAATACTGCCGGAATCGGGCTCCTGTAAGGTGGCTAAAGTACGCATCAATGTTGATTTACCCGCCCCGTTGGGCCCAAGCAGTCCAAACATACCTACAGGTATTTGCAATGATACATTCTGAAGTGCTCTGACTCCGTTTTTGTATGTTTTAGAAAGATTCGCTATTAAAAGACTATCCATGATTCCCTGTTTTTTCTGCAATAATAGAGCGGTAGGTATTTTGGGGAAAACAGTTGTGACAGATGTATAATCCATAGGTTTGAACACTGATTATGAGTATATGAAATCACTTCACACTCATTTATTAGTCATTTATCACAGCAGGTGATACGTTCAAACCAACTAGTATAAACAGATAGAATATTTAGTAGTTTTGCATCATGATTTCTCTTCAATTTATTTTTATAATGCGATATCTACAGAGGCTGATTCCTTATGCATTCATTCTGACAACCCTATTGATAGTGGTTTTCAATGATGATTTTGGAGATGTGGAATTGGTTTTCAGCGTTTTGTTTTTCATTTTAATGTTGGTTTTGATGATCAGGTGGTTGGTTCTTCAGGTCAATTTCATTCTGACTCTTCAAAAAGAAAAGAAACTAGCCGAATTATCGCATTTAAAAAGCCAGGTAAGTCCGCATTTTTTCTTCAACACATTAAATAATCTTTATGGCTTGGTTGAACAAGACACCAAAAAAGCCCAGCAGGTAATTCTAAAATTATCTGATATGATGAGATACAGTATTTATGAAGGCCAAAAGGACTGGGTGACACTGGCAGATGAAATTACTTATTTAGAGAACTATATGGACTTACATCGGATGAGATACCACAAGGCTATTGACATCCACTTTGTAGTTGAGGCAGAAGACAGAAGTATAAAGGTCATGCCTTTGCTTTTCATAATTATGGTAGAAAATGCATTTAAGCATGGAGTAGAAAAGCTTAGAAATGGGGCATTTGTACGTATTCTACTAATTGCCAACACACAGTTTATTGATTTTGAAATCGAAAACAATTTTGATAGAGAAGAAGCGGGAGACAGTGAAGGTATTGGATTGAAAAACCTGAAACAAAGATTAGAATTGGTTTATCCTAAAAAGTATGAACTGGAGATATTCTCAGGCAATGCAGATTTATACAAGATAAAGTTAAAACTTACACTATGAGTTTAAAATACATTATAGTAGACGATGAAACCATCGCGCATGATATTATCAGGAGATATTGCTCAATGATACCAGATATGCTCTTGATGCAAGACTGTTATGATGCTATAGAGGCTATGCAATATCTTAATAGTAATACGGTCGATCTGATATTTTTAGATTTGAATATGCCAAAACTGAAAGGCTTTGAGTTTCTTAGAACTCTCCCCAGTCAACCCAAAGTAATTGTCACAACGGCCTATCAGGAGTTTGCGCTGGAAGGCTACGAATTGAACGTTGTAGATTATTTACTTAAACCCTTTTCATTTGAACGTTTTTTAAAGGCCATTAATAAAGCCCGCCTCAACACCTCCAAAACCACCACAATCCATCAGGATGAAACCATTAATTCAAATACAATTTTTCTTCGATCCAATAATAAACACATTCAGGTAGCTCCTGATGATATTCTGTTTGTGGAGGCTTCAGGTAATTATATTAAGATAGTACTAAAAGAAGACCTAATTAATATCCGGGGTAATTTATCTTCGATAAAGGAAATGATTCCGGATAAGGATTTTATTCAGGTACATCACTCATTTATCGTCATTAAAAAATATATCAAAAGCATTGAAGGCAATCAGATATTTATTGGCAAATACACCATACCCATTGGGAAATTATACAGGGCAGAGATTGATCGGCTTTTAAAGTAGATTTTGCTTATTATTTTTAAATCATAAGAGATCTGTGTTCACCATCTTTTAAAACTTCTGATAAACAACCTCACCACCAACAATAGTATTGCTGATTTCAAACTCATTATCAAAAATGACTAAATCGGCATCAAAGCCTTTTTCTATTTTTCCTTTTGAGTTTTGTACTTTCATGATTCTGGCAGGGGTAGCTGTGAGCATTTTTATTGCTTCAGAAATAGATACGCCTACATTTTTAACAAGATTTTTGAGGAGCTTATCAGTGGTAGCCACGCTTCCGGCGAATGAAAGTCTGTCAGGTAATTTGGCAACACCATCTTCTACAATCACATCAATTCCATCTTCAAGGCTTCCCAGTTTGCTTGTGCTTACATTGGTTCCGGCTGCACGCATCGCATCGGTAATAAGCGCAATATGGTCTGAGCCTTTTATTTTATAAACCAATTGAAGCAGTTCGGCAGGCAGGTGTTTTAAATCAGCTATCACCTCCACATCCATGTCATCTAGTAAGAAGGCACTTTCAACAGTGCCTGCATAGCGGAAGCCTTCTTTTCTAATCACGCCCACCATTCCTGAATACAGGTGGGTCATTAATGAATAACCAACCTCCTGAGCCTTAATTACATCAGCATACAAGGCTTCTGTATGGGCAATTGAAGCGATAATGTCATTTTCCCTCAGGACTTTACCAAATTCAATAGCACCGGGTAGTTCAGGAGCTGCGCTCCAACGGCTAATAAACGGAAACCTGCGAATAATTTCATTGTATTCATCGGCATCAGGTGAGCGTATGTATTTAGGGTCTTGTGCCCCTCGTTGATTCATGGAGAAGTAAGGTCCCTCTATATGAACACCCAGGAAACCGGCTCCTTTGTACTGGGTCTTTATCGCTATTTCATAGGTCTCAAGTGTTTTTATGAGATTCTCTTTGGTAGAGGTAAGGGTAGTTGGTACCATTGCTGTAGTACCGTATCTGGCATGTGCAATGGCAATTTGCTGAAATGCTTCTACGGTATTATCCATAAAGTCATAACCACCCCCACCATGCAAATGAATGTCAATGAAACCGGGTGACACGAAGTTTCCGCATGCATCAATAATTCGGGCATCTTCAATTTCAACTGAATTGGTAAACACACCATCAATTTTCCTGTCTTTCACTACAATAGTAGCATTTTGTCGGATTTCATTCGGTGTGATTACCTTACCATTCACTATTTTGGTAATTCTCATCATAGCATTTTGTCTGAGCTAAATTAAGCTTGCGGAATCAGCGTCTAAATATAGTTCACAATCGGGATGATTCTGAAGAATACTGGCCGGGAACACAGGGCTTACAGCTTGCTTAATGGTATTGCTGACAGCCTCAGCTTTCCTCGTATCCGGCACAGAACAAACAATACTTTTTGATTGCATGATTTGTTTGATAGACATACTGATTGCCTTTTGTGGCACTTCTGCCAGACTATTGAACCACCCCTCATTCATTTGTTGCTGACGACAAGCCGTATCTAAATCTACTACAATATAAGGCTCTTCGGTTTCAAAATCAGCAGGAGGGTCATTAAAGGCCAGGTGTCCGTTTTCTCCGATACCTACCAATGCGACATCAATCGGATGCTGCCTGATTTTTTCGCTCAATCGTTGCAATTCAGATGAAATATCGGCTTCTCCATTTATCAGTGTATAACTCATTAAAGCAGGCACTTGCGTAATAAATCTTTCTCTTAAGTATTTCCTGAAACTCGCCTGATGAGTTTCAGAAAGTCCGATATACTCATCCAGATGAAACATATTTACTTTAGACCAATCAATCGCAGTATCTTTCAATAGATTCGAAAGGGTTTCAAACTGGCTGCTTCCGGTTGCTAAAATGATATTAGCCTGTCCGTTGGCGGTAATTGTTTTTTTGATTTTTTCAGCCGCACTTTTACCTGCTTTCTCTCCCAATTCAATATTGGTTTTGCTAACTATAATATCCATTGCTGATTAATTGAATTTTCTGATTCCTGTGTTTCCTCCCTTCGACATTGTAATATCCACCGGAGTATTTGTTTTCCAGTTGCCCCTTGTGAAATCAGGCACATCAATTGATTTTGACCTGTTTTTGACTGAAGCCTCACTCAAAGGAGCTACTGAACTCCAGAGTGCGGCATCATAGACATCCTGGTCGAGCGGAATACCATTGCGTAAACAATCTATCATGCGCCAGTCCATCATAAAATCCATTCCCCCATGGCCACCAACCTGTTTAGCCATTTCTCCTATTTTTTTTACGATGGGCGGAGTAAATTCTTCCTGTAATTTAGCCATGGCAGCTTCATTTACCCATTCGTGTTTATGGTCTGAGATTCGTCCGGGTTCCGGGTATTTCTGTGCAATACCCTTGGTGCCGCTAATCAAATGGATACGTGAGTAGGGGCGAGGAGTTGACACATCATGTTGAATCATAATGGTTTTCCCGTTGATTGTCCGGATAGTGGTTACGTTCAGATTCCCTCTGAATTTCTTATCGACAAATTGTTGATAATAGTTATCTGTTTTAGCTTTTTCTACGGCAATATCATGAAGCGTAAAGTCATTTGATGAAGTCGAAACCAGATAATCCATTCTATCACCACGATTCAGATTCAATACCTGACTCACAGGCCCAAGTCCATGGGTTGGATACAGACTACCGTTGCGCAGGTTTTGTTTCAAACGCCAGTTATCTGAATATTTGCCATCTGTCATCAGGCTATCTCTCAGGTCATGAAGATAAGCCCCTTCCACATGTATAATCTCTCCGAAATACCCTTGCCGGGCCATATTGAGCGTTAATAATTCAAAGAAATCATAGCAGGTGTTTTCAAGCATCATGCAGTGTTTTTTGGTTGATTCGGATGTTTCAACTAATTGCCAGCATTCGTCTAATGTCACTGCCGCAGGTACCTCTATCACTACATGCTTGCCTTGTTTCATAGCGTATACAGCCATTGGGGTATGCAAATGCCAGGGAGTGGCTATATAAACCAGATCAATATCCGGTCTTTCGCACATCTGTTTCCAGGAGTCTTCTTTTTCAAAATAGAGATCAGGTTTTATCCCCATTTTTTCCAGATTGGCTGCCGCTTCGCGTGCTTTCACCTCCCGTTTATCGCAGATGGCTTTTGTTTCTACTCCCTCAATTCTGTTAACTCTTGTGATTGAGCCGCTACCTCTGTTGCCAACGCCTATAAAACCGATTCTTACAGTTTCGAGTTTGGGGGCTGCATAGCCCGACATATTAAAGGTTGTTTTGGTTTTATTCGTATCTGCTCCTGATGCATACGTATGTCGGGTAGCAGCTAGTGTTAGGGCTGAAACTCCCCCCATTTTCAAAAACTCTCTTCTGTTATTTTTCATCTCTTTAATATATTTGGCTTTTTATAAGCCTGTTAAGGTTGTTGCGTATAAAGGACTAATCACTCTTCAATTTCCAGTTTTTAAGACTATAACCGTAAAAAGTATAGAAAATCAGGTATAAAAAGCAGGGAATTAGAATCCAGTAGGCTTCTTTCGGACTGGAAATATCGGCAAAATATCCGTAAATCAAAGGCATAATGGCGTTTCCGCTCAGACCCATAATCATGAGTGAGGAACCGATTTTTGTGAGATTCCCCAAGCCTTTGATAGCCAGAGGCCAGATTCCTGCCCAGATAAGCGAGTTAGCTAAGCCCAGCAATACAATAAACCAGATGGAAACGTCGGTTGAAATGCCCAGAATAGCTACCTTCCCCTTTGTAAGAATGATTAGAATACTGAATACCAGACCCAGCATTGTACAGACTTTCAGGGTAGTATGCTGGTTGACAAATCTGGGAATAAGAATAATACCTGTGATATAGCCTGTGATTGTCATGGTGAGCACATAAGACGGGAAAACTTTGGCTACATTCAATGAAAGACCCAGAGAAACACCATAATTGATGATTGTATCAACAGCAATTACCTGTGTACCGACATGGAAAAATATAGCTACAGCGCCCAATATCAGGCTGGGATGAGACAAAATTGATTGCTTACCAGTATCCGTATCTTTTTCATGCTCGATTTCAGGCAATGAAGAAAAGTAGATTAAAGTACCCAATAGAAATAGTACCAGAGCTATTACTCCATAAGGCAATATCACCCTGTCGAGTAATTGGCTTAAAAGTTCTTGCCTTGTCATTTGATTTTCTAGGCTCAGGTTCTCAATGACTTTAATGTCTGTCGGCTTAAGAATAATAAACGAAAGAATAAGTGGCGCTATAATGCCTGCACCTTTATTGCAGATACCCATAATGCTGATTCGCTGTGCAGCGCTTTCGATAGGACCTATAATAGTTATGTAAGGGTTCGAAGCCGTTTGGAGAACAGACAGACCAGTACCCAATGTAAACAAGCCGGTAAGAAAAAGACCATAACTTTTTAGCGTAGCTGCAGGAATAAAAATTAAGGCTCCGACGGCCATAACCCAGAGCCCGAATACGATGCTTCTTTTATAACCAAATTTATTCAATAATATGGATGATGGCAGCGAAATGAGCAGATAAGAGATATAGAACGCAAAAGCTACCAGATAGGCCTTAAAACTGGTGAGTTCGAACGCAATTTTGAAGTAGGGAATCAGAATGGCATTTGACCACGAGATAAATCCAAATATAAAAAATAATCCCCCCAGAATCAGAACAGAGGTAAAATAGGTTTTTTTTGACGACATTATTCAGTCGGATTTTGGGGGTGAATTGTTACTTTCTTTTACTGCTTTTACTAGTCTGAAGACTACTCTTGAATTAAATAATTATTTGTTAGATGATATAGATTTTAAAGGTTTAATATACCGTCCCTACAGGACTTAGAGCTTATTTTAACACTGTTTTCTACCGCGCGGCGGCCGCCGATATGGCATCCCGACTGGGCGTCCCCTACGGGATATTTAAATAATGAATTTTTAATTATTTAGTCCCGTAGAGACGATATATCGGTAGGAAAATTAAACTTTTACTCTCCAATATCCCGTAGGGATAATATATTATTTATGGCTTTTAATTTCATCTAATGAGTAAGTCGTTATATCCTTTTGTCAAATTTGCTTATCAATATTTCTTCATAATCTTTATCAACGGCCTGGCAATTAACTCATATCCCTTGTCAGACGGGTGCAAGCCATCATAGGTCTTGTCAATAGCTTCTAAAGGATAAGGGTATTCATCAGTTTCCGGATTAAAGGGCTGATTGATAAAATCAGGGAAAGTATAATTAATGTACTTACCTGTCTGTGGCTCTTTCAGGCGTTTGAATTTAACCAGGTTTTCCATTTCAAGTCCTTTGGTATGATAGAGGTCAACTACCGGAAAGTTTTCAGACTTGCCAATAGAATCAATGGCATATGCAAATGATTCAAGTGTTTGTCCGCTTTTATTAGGCTTATAAGACCCATACGCACTGTTCTTGAAATTGGCTATATATACAAAATCCACCCTTTGCATAGGCGTAATCAGAATAATAGATGCCTGTGGGTTAAGGCTGTGTAATTTATCTATAATGATTCTGAAAGAACCGTACACTGTATTATTGCCTGTATTATTTTTATAATCAGTCAACTGACCTAACGGACGTCCCTGCCACCAATCGTTGGTTCCCAGAAAAATAGAATATACATCTGCTTTTGTTAGTCCAAGTTTTTCTATTGAGTTGGCAATTCCTCCTGATGTCCAGCCATTATGCCCCTGATTAATGTATTTGATATGAGGTAACTTTTCTGTAACCAAGGTCATATAACCTTTGGTAACACGATCTCCGGTTTCTTTCTGGTGGTCGTTCAGATAAGTAATAGAATCGCCTATGGCAACCCAGGAAAGTTCTTTGAAGGTAAACGAGCTGATAAATGCAATCAGAACGATTAGAGCGGCGAGTTTTTTCATAGTTGAATGAGTAAGGTTGGGTAAAGATAAATATTTTTTAGATTGTTTAATATACGTGTCTGCCTTATCTCTCATGAAATTTGTGTTTGTTTAAAGTATTACGAACTCTACAATATTTTTACTTAATTTGGAATGAAATTCAACCTCTTATAAAACCTATATTACACACGAATGAAAAATTTATTCTTAATCGCTTTTTTCTTATTCTCGCATATATCCATAGCACAGGATGTAAGCCTTGCCTTGCAAAAAAAGCCAGACATCAGTCCGGCACAATTGGCTGCACAATGGAGCAAAGTTTCTAAAAGTACTAATGTCAGTTTTGCAAACAGCAGTAAACGTTTTGCACAGGAACTCCCGCCGGAAATCATGGAAAATGAAACATGGACAGCTACTGCATGGAAAGGAGAAAAAGTAAATACACAAATATTGGTGTGGAGTAAAACCGACCTGAATAATGTCACGATTAATGTAAGTGATTTAAAAAATGCCAAAGGCGACGAGATAAAAAAAGAGAATATCAATACAGGATTTTTGCAATATGTAATGACCGATGAGTTCAGAGACGGCTGCGGTTATCGTAAACCGCAGGATTTTGACTCTTCGAAGGTTGCAGATATTATCAATGTTGATATAAAAAGTATGCAGGTACAAAAAAACACAACCCAACCAATATGGGTGAGTGTGAAAGTTCCAGCGAGCGCAAGTCCCGGACTTTATTCGGGAACTGTTACAGTAAATGCAAATAAGAAATATACCCTAAAAATAGTCTTGACTGTAGTTGATAAAACCCTGCCACCACCTGCTGAATGGGCCTATAGATTAGATTTCTGGCAACACCCTTTTGCTATAGCCCGCGTACACAAACTGGAACCCTGGAGCGATGCACATTTTGCTGCTATGCGGAAGTATTACACGATGTTGGCCGATGCCGGACAAAAAATCATTACCACCAGTATTGTGAATGAACCATGGGGGCACCAGACCTACGATGATTTCCCGAGCCTGATACGCTGGACGAAGAAAAAAGATGGCTCATGGACTTATGATTATAGTTTATTTGATAAATACGTTGCCTTTGTGATGAGTTGCGGTATTAACAAACAGATAAATTGCTATAGTATGGTGCCATGGAAAATTGCTTTTACCTATAATGATGAAGCAGCAGGAAAAGAAGCAGTTTTTACCCAGGCTATCGGGACACCTGCTTATAATGAGTTCTGGGCAACAATGCTGACAGATTTCACCAAACATCTGAAGGCAAAAGGCTGGTTCAATATTACAACTATTGCCATGGACGAGCGCCCGATGCCTGCCATGCAATCGGTGATTAAACTACTGAAAAGCATAGATACAGGCTGGAAAGTATCTTTGGCCGGAGATTACCACAAAGAAATCGAGCATGATATTTTTGATTATTGCGTGGCATCTAATTGGATATACCCTGCCGATGTTTTGAAAGAACGCAAGCAACAGAATAAAATCAGTACGTGGTATACCTGTTGTGCAGAAAAATATCCGAATGCCTTTACCTTCTCTCCTCCGGAGGAAATGGTTTGGATGGGCTGGTATACGGCAGCAACCGGAATGGATGGTTATTTGAGATGGGCATATAATAGCTGGCCAAAAACGCCACTGGCTGATAGCCGCTTCAGGACCTGGCCTGCCGGAGATACTTTTCTGGTATATCCGGGTGCTTTATCATCTGTCAGATTTGAGAAAATTATAGAAGGGATTCAGGATTTTGAAAAAATACGATTGCTACGTATGGAATACCAAAGCAAGCAACAGACAGCTAAACTTGATAAATTAGACTCAACCCTAAAAGCATTTGATATTAAGCAATTAGCAACAACAAGTGCCGAAGAAACCGTTGCTAAAGCAAAGCACCTTTTGAATGAATTTAATTGATAGTTACGAATTGGTTAAATAACTAATAATAAATTTAATCACTCAATCACTCAATCGCTCATTCACTCAATTAATTCTATGAAATACGCACGGTACTTTTGTTTTTTCCTGCTAATGATTAGCTTTTCATCATTTGCACAACAGATAAAGTGGTGGAATCCTGAGCAGGCTAACTCCCCTGTGATTGAGGGTAAGGCATGGCATACAAATCTGGTGAGACCTTATGACCGATTACCTGCAAAAGCTGAAAAAACTGTAAGGCAGGCGGTGTGGTCTTTAGGGCAGAATACAGCGGGTGAATACATTAAATTCACTACGAATGCCACCGAACTTACAGTTCGTTATCAGATTACAAAAAACAAAAGCATGGACCACATGCCTGCAACAGGCGTAAGTGGCGTTGATTTATATGCCTTAGATGCCAACAATAACTGGCAATGGATACGAGGCGCCTATAGTTTTGGAGATACAGTGCAATACAAGTTCACGAATATGATAAGCGCTGTACCTATTAAAGAATACAGGCTCTATCTACCCTTGTATAATACACCTAAATGGATGCAGATAGGCGTAGCCAATGATAAGACTTTTACACCTGTTCAGGTGAGTACTGAACAACCTTTGGTTTTATATGGTACCTCTATTATGCAGGGTGCCTGTGCCAGCAGACCGGGTTTGGCCTGGACGAATATTCTAGGCAGGAAACTGAATGTGCCCATTATTAATTTGGGATTTTCTGGTAATGGCCGACTGGAACAACCAATTATCGACCTGATGAACGAAACCAATGCCAGACTTTTTGTACTGGATTGCCAACCTAATCTGGTTGATAAAAAAGTATATCCGGGAGCAGATATAGAAAACCGTATCCGTACATCAGTCAGGAGTCTGCAATCTCAGCACCCCGATGTGCCGATTTTATTAGTAGAGCATTGCTGTGGCGTGCAGGGAGTAGGGGTAGACACGACATTTTTTAACAGATATACATGGAGTAGTGAGGTAATGAACAAAACCTATACAGCCATGAAGAAAGAGGGCGTAAAAAATATTCATTTATTAACAGCGGCAGATATAGGCTTCGATTCAGCCTCAACGGTAGACGGCACCCACCCCACAGACATAGGCATGATGAAATATGCTGATGCTTATGAGAAGGCGATTGGGAGGATTTTTGGGAAGAAAGGGGGGAGGAGGAATAAGTAGAGTTTAAATATTATTTTCTTTGCTCAATTCCTCTTGTAATATTTTATCAAGTTGCTCAGTTAGTAGCTGTTTATCAGGTAGATAAAGCTGATATTTTGCTAAAAGGATTTGATTTGTAATACTTGCAGTAGCGTATTCTACCAAAAAATGGTCTTTATATGCTCCTAAAATAATACCAATAGGTTGGGTATCATCTTCTGCATTTTCTTCTTTTGCAAAATAATTAAGATAGAGATTCATTTGTCCAATGTCCTGATGGTTAATTTCACCCCGTTTAAGGTCAATTACTACGAAACATTTTAAGATACGATGATAAAATAGTAAGTCAGCGTAGAAATGCCTACCTCCAATACTCATTCGATATTGTCGGGCTATAAAAGCAAACCCTTTTCCTAACTCTAGAATAAAATGTTGCAAATGCTCTATAATCTTTTGTTCTAATTGAGATTCTGTAAGAATGTGGCTTTGAGGGATATTGAGAAATTCTAATACAAAAGGTTCTTTTAGTAAATCTTCTGGTTTTTGTACTTCATTCCCTTTTTTGGCTAAAAGTAAAACCTCATCTTTATTTTTACTTAGTGCTAATCGATGAAAGAGCATACTTTTCATTTGTCTTTTTAATTCTCTCACACTCCAATTCTCAATTTCAGTTTGACGTACATAAAATTCAGCTTCAAGAGGTTCATCTACCTTTAGGATTTCATAATAATGACCCCAAGTCAATTTGTGGGACAGTGTCCCACTATTTGAGAAACTTAAATATAGACTTCTCATGTAGAACAGATTGGAACGACCAAAGCCTTTACCATATAATTCAGATAAGTCTTTTGAAAGCCTATTAAGCAAGCCGCTGCCATAACTAGCTTTTTCATTCCCTTGTTGTTCAAATTCAACTATATACTGGCCAATAGACCAATAAGTTTGAACCAGAGTGGAATTAATACTTTGCGCAGCTTTTTGACGAGCAGTTTTTAGGGTAACTCCAATTTCTTGAAGCAATTCTTGATATTTTTCAGGAGAGATTGATACTTTACTCATAAGGTAGCTTGCCAGTTACTTTTTCAAATATAATGGTATCCTGCTAAATAAAGAAATAAAGATAGTTTCCTCAATCCTCCAAAACATTCCCAACAAAAGTATTTTTAAAAAAGAAGGCGATGAGTAGGAAAACTACTGCCCAGTTGAGGTAGATGTAGTAAAAGTCTTCTACATCACGGTAGATATTGTCTTTGATTCTTACTTTTTCCAGGCGATTGATTTGTTCGAAGATGTTTTTGAGGGTCTGGTTATCAGTGGCTCTGAAGAATTGGCCATTGCCTTGTTGAGCAATTTGTTTCAGGGTGGTTTCATCTACATTTACATTCTGGCTCTCTTTTCCTACCAGAATAGTATATACTTTTATGCCGAAAGATTTTGCTAAATCTGCGGCTGTCAATGGGTCGAGTGTTCCTGCTGTATTGTCGCCGTCACTCAGAATAATCGCTACTTTACTATTGCCCGGCACCTCTCTCAGACGGTTGATACAGGTAGCTAAAGCACTACCAATTGCTGTGCCTGAAGTCTTTATCATCCCGCTGTTAATTTCGTTCAGGTACTCATTCAGCATATCGTAGTCAGTCGTGAGAGGGCACATTGAATAAGAGTCAGCCGCAAAAATAACCAGACCAATACGGTCCTGAAAACGGCCTTTGATGAACTCCCGGGCTACATTTTTAGCGGCATCCAGCCGGTTAGGATTCAAGTCTTTTTCGAGCATCGACTCTGAAATATCCATTGCCAGCATTATATCTATACCTTCTGAAAACTGTTCTTTACTCTCCTTGACACGTTGCGGACGAGCCAATGAAAGAAGAACGCAAGCAATGCCTAAAACAAAAAATAAAGGTGGTAAAAAACGCAGGTAACTTACCAGACTGGCTTTCAGTTGGGGGTTACTTAAGGATAAACCTAATTTCTGCTGACCTCTGTTATAGAACAGCCAACGAAGTAAAAACAAAAAAGGGATTCCGGCAATGCAGTATAGATATACACGGTCAGCCCAGACGAACGAACGCAGGGTTTCCCAATTAAGCCAATCTATCGAAAACCAGTCCCACATGGAAAAATTGTGAATTAGTGATTTAGTGAATGAGTGAATAAAAAATTATCTGAACTTTGATTTACCTGATTTTGTGATTACACTGATTAAAATTACTAAAGTTTAATACTTTTGATTTTTTAACAATTTTTCGTTATAATCATCAAAATCATTAAATCAGCGGACGTCGCACGGGTAAATCAAAGTTCAGACAAAAATCACTCAATATTTTTATAATTATCAACTGCGTTTCTTACGCTGCCGTGTTCAAGTACCAGAGCGTGAGCCTCTTCGTGAGGAATATTCAATTCACTCATGACCATTCTGGTAGCGCGTTCAATCAATTTAATATTGGTCAATTGCATATCTACCATTTTATTGCCTCTCACTCTACCTAACTGAATCATGACTGCGGTTGAAATCATGTTCAATACCAGTTTTTGGGCGGTGCCTGCTTTCATGCGAGTGCTACCTGTTACAAACTCAGGGCCAACCACTGCTTCAACCGGATACTCGGCTTCGGCTGCAACGGCACTTCCGGCATTACAAACCACACAAGCTGTCAGTATTCCTTTCTGACGTGCAGTTCTTAAACCACCTATCACATAAGGGGTTCTACCTGAAGCAGCAATACCAATCAGGGTATCCTTTTCATCGATTTTATATGCTTCCAAATCAATCCATGCTTGTTCAATATCATCTTCGGCATTTTCTACGGCTTTTCTGATAGCCTTATCACCACCTGCCATAATTCCTACTACCATGCCATGAGGTACTCCGAAAGTAGGAGGGCACTCAGAGGCATCAACTATACCCAAACGGCCACTTGTTCCGGCGCCGATATAAAAAATCCGACCCCCTTCTTTCATAAGAGGTACTATCTGACTCACAAGTGCTTCAATTTGCGGGATACATTTTTCAACCGCTTGCGGTACTGTTTTATCTTCGTTATTAATATTTACCAATAATTCATGCACCGACATCTTTTCAAGATTATCATAATGCGAACTCGATTCTGTTGCCAGTTTTTCTAAGCCAAGAGACATACAAATATTTTTTGTCTATGACGATTTTTCAAATCGTCGGTTGGTATATTGCTTGCGTTTAAGACGATTTAAAAAAATCGTGCGGGCGGCGAACCGCATACAATTATTTATTCCAGTAAATAATCAGGTTTTTGGTTGCTCTGCCTGCGGCAATTAAATCTATTTTGCCATCGCCGTCTAGATCGGCACTTTGCATATCTTCGCAAGCCATTATATTATCATCAATTACATACTCGCTCCAATTCGATAACGATGCATCGGGCACATAAAACTTAATCCCCACTTTTTTATCTTTATTAGGTTCGCGCCAGCCAACTGCTATCTGCGGTCGGCCTATTTTAAGAAAATCCGCTAAAGCAAGTGCATGTCCCTGATTAAGATTTTCGTTCAATACCACAGGTTCCTTAGCCTCACTCACCCAAACCAGTTTATTGCCATGCATTGGCTGAACGGTCGCAAAATAGCCATTTTTGCTCAGTTCTGTATATTTTACTTCTCCTATCTGCATATTTCCATGCGCTTTACCTGTTTTCTCCCACTGAGTGGTGTACTGATAAGTACGCAGCCCCTCTTTACCTCCAATTGTCAGAAAGTAGAGTTTTTATCTTCCTTTATTTCAAAATTATGGGTCAGATGCATGGTCGAATCAATCAATGTTCGTTTCCAGTCGGTTTTAGGATTTACGGGTTTGTCATAAGCCCATATTTTTACTCCGGCACCCTCACCGTTTTTATTGCCTAAGCCATGCAGAGGCACCACTACCAATTGATATTTATTTTTGGTTTTCACCCATTTCATCCGGTGAATAGTCACCTCGTGATGTAACTCAACTGCTTCCCATTTCTGTGTAGGATCGGCAGGCCGAATCAGGTAATGAACAGAACCGGATTTCGCAAGGTCATTTGTTTCACCCGGATTCCAATTAGCACCTACGGCTACTTCTACTTTTCCGTCACCGTCTGTGTCTCTTGCGGCTATACATACATTGTCACGGGTGGTCAGGTTTTCAATCATCACAAAACGTTTCCAGTCGCCGTTCCGGTACCAGACAAACTGTTTCTGGTCAGCCATCAGTATATCCGGTTTTTTGTCTCCGTCTACATCGCCAATGGCCAGGCCATAACCAATACTAACCTGATTGTCAATTGTTTGGGGTACAAAGTTCGGTGTTTGGGCGAAACAAATCTGAACAAATAGCAGCGAGCAAAGAAAAGTTTTCATAGGTTTGAGGGGCGTCAATAAAACATACACAAAGTTTATAATAAAATTTATCTATTACGAATTCAAAGATAATAAACTTTGAGTGAAGCCCGCCGGGAACAAAAATTTAATCCAGCGCCGGAAGCAACTTTCCGGGGTTCATGATATTCAAAGGGTCAAAGGCTTTTTTGATTGCCCACATGGCATTTACGGCTTCGCCATGTTCCAGAGCCATGTATGAAAGTTTACCTATGCCTATACCGTGTTCGCCTGTGCAGGTGCCTTCCATGGCTAAGGCTCTTTCAACTAATCGCTTATTTAAGGCCTTGGCTCTTCCAAATTCTTCAGCATCGTTGGCATCTATTACAATCGTCAGATGGAAATTGCCATCGCCCACATGTCCTAAAATAGGTGCATAGATACCCGTTTCCTGAATATCCTTCTGGGTTTCTGTAATACATCCGGCTAATCTTGAAATCGGTACACAAACATCGGTCGACATTAGTTGTCCATTTTTCCGCAGCGAGACAGAGGCTGGGGCCGCATCAGTACGTGCACGCCATAGTTTTGTGCGGGCAGCTTCATCTTTTTCCCAGATAAATGCCTTTGCGCCAAAACGCTGAGCAATGGCTTCCACTTGCGTGATTTGTTCTTCTAGTTCTGATTCCGAACCATGAAACTCCAGAAAAAGCGTTGGGGTCTCTTCATAATCAAGTGCAGAATAGCGGTTAATAGCCATCATCATCTGCGCATCTAATAGCTCAACCTTTGCAATGGGTATACCTTTCTGAATAGTCTGAATAGCAGTATTAACAGCGGCTTCTACAGTAGGAAAAGAACAAACAGCCGCATAAATGGCTTGTGGATAACTATGTAGCTTGATATTTAATTCGGTGATAATACCCAAAGTACCTTCTGCACCCACAAAAAGATGGGTTAGGTCATAACCTGCCGAAGATTTTTTAGCCTTAGTTCCGGTTTTGATGATTTGACCATCAGCTAATACGACTTTGAGTGATAGTACATTCTCTTTCATCGTACCGTATCGCACGGCGTTGGTGCCGGATGCCCGGGTGCTTGCCATGCCACCCAAAGTGGCATTGACACCCGGGCCAATCGGAAAGAAGAATCCAGTTCCCTGCAGGGCTTCATCTAATTGATTACGGGTAACACCGGGTTGAATGGTAGCATACATATCAGCCTGATTAATTTCCAGAATCTGATTCATCAAGCGGAGGTCTATGCAAACTCCCCCATTCACCGCCAATATATGCCCTTCAACAGAAGTACCTGCTCCAAATGGGATAAGCGGTATCAGGTGGGTCGCACAAATCTTGATAATTTCAGCTATTTCTTCAGCAGATGATGGATACACAACCCAATCAGGAGGAGTGCAGGCATGGTAACTAAAGCCAACACCATGCTCGTTCAGAATCGTTTCATTATCCACTACCCGGTCGTGTAGCAGGCCTTGTAATTGCTCAAAGACGACTTGCTTCAACTGTGCATCCATCTATATTACCTATTTCATTAAATCTGCATAATGTTTGTAAAACAAAGGAATGGTTTCAATGCCTTTATAGAAATTAACCAGACCATAATGCTCGTTAGGAGAATGCAGCGCATCCGAATCCAGACCAAAGCCAAATAAGATAGATTTTAAACCTAACTCTTTTTCAAATAAGGCTACAATCGGGATACTTCCACCGCCACGGGTTGGTACAGGTTTTTTGCCGTAGGCTTCTTCCATAGCCAGCATTGCTGCCTTATAACCTGCAGATTCAAGCGGAGTAACATAAGGCTGCCCACCATGATGGCGGGTAACGGTTACTTTAACCGTAGGTGGAGCAATGGCCCTGAAATGCGCATCGAATAATTCTGCAATTTCTTCCCAGTCCTGGTCAGGTACTAAGCGCATAGATATTTTAGCAAAGGCTTTCGATGGCAAAACTGTCTTTGAACCCTCACCTGTATAACCTCCCCAGATACCGTTCACATCGAGTGTAGGTCGGATCGAGGCACGCTCGCGGGTAGTATATCCTTTTTCACCCGCTATTTCGGCAATAGCTAAATCAGCTTTATAGTCTTCCAGATCAAATGGGGCCGCTTCCAAAGCATCGCGTTCTTCCTGGCTCAGTTCGGCTACTTTATCATAAAAGCCTTTTACTGTTATCTTGCCATCGGCATCGTGCATGGAAGCAATCATCTGACACAACACATTCACCGGATTAGCTACTGCTCCACCATATACACCTGAATGTAAATCTCGGTTGGGACCAGTTACTGATACTTCCATATAAGTCAGTCCACGCAAACCTGTTTCTACCGATGGAATATCGTTGGCAATGATTGATGTATCTGAAATAAGGATGACATCCGCTTTTAGTTTTTCTTTGTTTTCTTTTACAAATGTCCCTAAATGCTCTGAACCTACTTCCTCTTCCCCCTCAAACATAATTTTCACATTACAAGGGAGATTGCCATTTGCCAGCATCATTTCAATGGCTTTCACGTGCATATAAATCTGTCCTTTGTCATCACAAGACCCACGGGCAAAAATAGCTCCTTCCGGATGTATTTTTGTCTTTTTGATGGTAGGTTCAAACGGTGGAGAATCCCATAGTTCATAAGGGTCGGCAGGTTGCACGTCGTAGTGGCCATATACCAGAATAGTCGGTAAAGCGGCATCAACAATTTTTTCGGCATATACCACCGGATGACCGGCAGTAGGTACAATTTCTGCTGTATCAAGCCCGGCGGCTAATAGTTTTTCTTTGATGTATTCTGCTGCACGAAGCATATCAGGCTGAAATTTAGAATCGGCGCTGACAGACGGAATCCTTAGAAAATCAAATAACTCGTTTAAAAAACGGTCTTTGTTCTGGTCAATATAAGTACTCATATATGTGTTATTGATTGTCCGGGTCTAATGGACAAATGTATTACTCGTTCAATAAATGAAAGCAAAAAGCTATCGCTTCCTTACCACAAAGTAAAGTAATTGAATGAGACAATACAAGAACTTTGAGAAGCCAGTTTGGAGCAGGTTTAAAAATTATGATTCGACCTACAAAGTCCATCTTTTTCAGCTATACTGCGTTACATTTTTTCGATGTAGCTGCTGGCTACATCTGCAAAATGTGCCCGCGCGGCGTCCGCTTGTCTAGCTAAAAAATCTGCCCTTTTCGGTCAGAATAACAATATTTAAACCTGCTCTTATTTCTTCGCCCCGATTTTGTTTTCGGTTCCTTTCATAAGGCGTTGAATGTTGTGGCGGTGGGTAAATACCAGAATGAGGAATAAAGCACTGGCAAAGCCCAGATAATAAGGATTCTGATTTGGGTTGGTATTCCAGGCATTGAATGCGATTTGCACGGGGAAAGCCAATGCACCTAGCATAGAGCCTAGCGAAACGTATTTGGTAAGATAAACGATTATCGCAAAAACAATTATACAGCCAATAACGGTCATTGGAAAAGTAGCTGCTATCACGCCCAGGGCTGTGGCTACTCCTTTGCCACCACGGAATTGGGCAAAAACAGGATATAGATGTCCTATTACGGCTGCAATACCCATATACAAAGGCAAGTATTTATCAATATCCGGGAATAAAAACTGTGCAGAAAGAACAGCAAGAAAACCTTTGAGAAAATCGATGATGAGTACAATTATACCCGCTGTGCGGCCGAAAGTACGTAAAGAATTGGTTGCTCCTGCATTGCCGCTACCATGTTGACGAACGTCTGTTCCATGAAAAATTTTACCGTACCAGACAGCCGTAGGGATAGACCCTAACAAATAGGCAACAACAAGGCCCATTATAATCATACTATTTCCCGTGTTTAAATGATAGAGATACAAAGCTATATAATAATTGTGAGATTTGAAGATTTAAAATTTCATTAAAATTTGTAAAATGCTGATAGCTAGATAATTATATTATTAAACTTTTTCAATCAAATTGTATATTTTTCTTAAAGAAGTATCAGAACTCCTAACATATTTCATAAAATATTACCCACAATAGCAATCGGTTGTTCAGAAATGGATTACTAAAGCGTTTTATATTGACAAAATTTTTTCTCGGGCGAGTAAATCTTTTTGAAAAAGTCAATGTTGTTAGAAATGGAAATACTATTTTTATGTTTAAGATATTCACTTAATTAAGCCTGCGTTTAATTCCTAAAAATGTATGCCTATCTTTAGGGTCTTCTTCCAGAGACTATTGTGCAACAAAACAAATCCGGTATAAAAATTGGCTTGCAGTTTCGGTCATATGTTATGAAAATAAATCTATTCTCTGCTTCTTATCAGGAAGAAATAAGAAAAACTTTGTCCCTGGCAATTCCGATTATAGTGGCGCAATTGGGCTCTATTCTGATGGGGGTAACTGACAATATCATGGTAGGGCATTACCTGGGCAAAATTGGACTGGGGGTGTCAGGCATTGCTAATTCAATTGCTTTTGTCATTGCATCAATCGGTATAGGTGGCCTGGCAGTAGTAGCGCCGTTGATTTCTAAGGCTAAAGCCGAAAGAAATGTGCCGGAAGTTAATCGTTTATTCAGGGCAGGTCTATGGACGGCTTGCTGGTTTGGCCTGATATTAGGTTTTATAGGCTTTATCTGCGTTTATTTCTTTGATGTTTTTCAGCAATCTGCAGAAATAAACCGAAAGGCCCCAACATTCATGAGCATTATCGTTGTCTCCAATTTTTTTGTTTTTGTCTTTGCTGCATCCAAGCAATTGTCTGACGGATTGTCCCGTACTTATGTTGCCATGATGATTACTTTTGTGGGACTTATCTCCAACCTGATCTTTAATATATTGTTGATTAACGGCTATCTGGGTTTTCCGGCTATGGGGCTTAATGGCTCGGCTGTTTCTACCTTAATCGCCAGGATATTTATGGTAATAGCTATGTTGATTTATCTTTTCAAAGCGAAAACCTTTCAAAAATATCTGCAGAAAAAATATATGCCACTTCCTGTAGCTAATCTGGTGAAACAGATTTTTAAAATCGGGGTACCAAGCGGGCTGCAATTTTTCTTCGAAATAGCCGCTTTTTCATTGGCAGTGGTAATGATGGGCTGGTTAGGTGAAAACCAATTGGCGGCTCACCAGATTGCTATCAATGTAGCCGCTACTACTTATATGATGGCATCAGGCTTAGGTGTCGCAGGTGGTATCCGGGTAGGTGAGGGCAGAGGTTTAAGGAGTATTCAAAAAATACTAATGTCGGGCAATGTGGCCTTGCTCTTAGTAGGAGTATTTATGACAATTATGATGCTACTGATGATTGTTTTAGACAAATTTCTGGTAGGATTGTATATATCTGATAAAGAAGTGGAAGTAGTAGCCATAGCGGTCAGGCTGATGTTGATAGCAGCCGTATTTCAGTTGTCAGATGGGATACAGGTGGTTGGTCTGGGTATTCTCCGGGGAATTTCTGATGTAAATATTCCGACCTGGATTACCATGTTTGCCTATTGGGTTGTAGCTTTACCATTGGGTTATTTTCTGGGCTTTACCCTAAAACAGGATGCCATTGGTATATGGTTGGGTCTATGGGCAGGATTAACTATGTCAGCTGCCTTATTGACCTCACGCTTCTACTATATGGTGGCCAAGATGAGAAAATCTGAACAATATTCTTTAGAAACAGCAAGTGCATGAAAGAGAAAAATCTCTGGTCATATTATAACGAGCATGCAATTGAAGCCGGTCTTGATGAAGCAGGCAGAGGTTGTCTGGCGGGGCCTGTGGTGGCAGCTGCGGTGATTTTACCTAAAGATTACGTGCACTCGTTATTGAATGATTCGAAGCAACTGACAAAGAAGCAAAGGAATAGTTTAAGGGAAGAAATAATGCGAGATGCCCTGGCCTATCAGGTAGCGCAGGCTTCAGAAGCGGAAATCGATAAAATCAATATCGCAAAGGCAAGTTATCTGGCTATGCATCGTGCGGTAGACGCACTGCATATACGACCTGAACATTTGTTAATAGATGGCAACCGCTTTGTGCCTTATCCGCTGATTCCGCATACCTGTATTATCAAAGGGGACGAGAAGTTTCTTTCAATTGCGGCTGCATCGATTCTTGCCAAGACCTTTCGTGATGATCTGATGGAACAACTGGCTTTAGAATACCCCGGCTATCGCTGGCATGAAAACGCCGGATATCCAACCCCTTATCATCGACGTGCCATTCTTCAAAACGGACTCACGCCTTATCATCGGCTTACTTTCAAGTGTATTAAATAGAATGAAAAAATAATGGTGGCACAGTTTAGAACCGTGCCACCAATTAGCATATTGCTTCTCAAATGAATTAGAATTTCAAATCTTTCAGATAAGCCGCATCGTTTTTCATACTTTCAATCGGGCTTACCGGATATTGCTCCTGCTCTACCAGATAATACTTAATGCCTGCATCTTTACCTGCGCGCAACAGGGTTTTGTAATCAATGATACCTTTTTCCAAATCAGTTTGCTTTGGTTTCGGGTCTTTCGTTTCCAGTTGTTTAATATGGCAAAGTTCGTAGCGTTTGCCATATTCTTTCAGGTGAGCCAATGTATCTTCTCCGGCTGCTTCAATCCAGCACATATCTAACTCAAACATTACTAATGACGGGTCAGTATTATCTAATAAGATACGTTGACCTTTCACACCATTAGCATTCTGGAAAGAATAGGAGTGATTATGGTAACCATATTTTATACCATATTTTTTAGCGATTTCGCCATTTTTGGTGAATGCTTCCGCTTTTTTCTTCCAGGCATCGGCCGATGGCTGCATACCAATGGCAGGGCAAATTACATATTTTAAGCCTGCTTCAGCGCATTTCGCAATCATTGCTTCGTTGGTATCAGGCAAGCCTAAGTGCGTACTAACCATTTTCACACCAATATCAGACAGATACGCTTTTGAATCTTTCGGGCTTAGTCCCCAGAATGGGTCTTTTGAATAAGATTCAAAATAATCATAGCCCATATCAGCCAATTGCTTCATGTATCCTTTAGGGTCTTTAGGCAATACATCACGGATACTATATAACTGGCAACCGAATTGTTTCAAAGTACCTTTGGCATCTACTCTGTTAGCTATCAATGCCAATGCCGCCAAAGAAGCAGATTGTTGTAAGAATTTTCTGCGATTAATCATCATAGTCTTGCAGGAGGTTTTGGTTTTTTAAAATACACGGCAAGTTAGTAGATTTTATAGAACCAATAGAAGGAATAGTATGATTTTTTTGTGATTTTTAATGGAAATTAAATTTGCCTGACGTATACCCGGTACATAAGGATTTAAAAAAAAAGCACAGATAGTCAACTACCTGTGCTCTTACTCAAAATAATGTATTAGAATCTTAGCTCTCAAACATCTTACCCAAGCCACCCAATACAGAGCCGCTTTCTTTGCTGGCATTGCCACCATAAGGCGCCAGACGTTGGATAAGTTTTGAAATCGGTAATGATTGAATCCATACCTTTCCTGTGCCGCGAAGCGTAGCTAAGAACAAGCCTTCTCCACCAAAAACCATCGATTTAAGGCTACCCGAACGCTCAATATCGAATTGTAGCTGTGGCTCAAATCCTACTACGCAACCTGTATCAATACGCAAGGTTTCGTTATTTAACTGACGTTCGATAACCACACCACCCGAATGAATAAATACCATGCCGTCTCCTTGAATTTTTTCAAGAATAAAACCTTCTCCACCAAAGAAACCGGAGCCTAAACGCTGGTTGAAATGGATAGAGATACTAGTGCCCATGGCAGCACATAAGAATGCATCTTTTTGCACAATAAGGGTATTACCCAGGATTTTGGCTAAATCAACCGCTTTAATTGTCCCGGGGTACGGGGCAGCAAATGCTACTTTACGTTTGATTTGCGGAGCCCGATTTGTAAAGTGGGTCATAAAAATCGACTCACCCATCAAGGCCCGGCTACCTGCCTGCAATAATTTGCCAAAAAGACTTTGTTGTGGTTGTGAACCGTCGCCCATCTTGGTTTCAAACTGAATGCCGTCTTCCATAAAGAGCATTGAACCTGCTTCGGCAATTACAGTCTCCTGTGGGTCAAGTTCGATTTCAACAATCTGAATGTCTTCACCATATATTTTGTAATCAATTTCGTGAGAACGCATAGCTATATAATTGGGTTTAAGATTTTGAGACGAATATATAGGTTTAGGCGTATATTATTCAAAAAAAACTACATAAATGGAGAAGATTATTGAGGGAGTGGTAATTTTGACTATATTTTAAAATTTTTCCAACCTTTTGACTTTTCAGAGTATCATAGTAGTAAATGCAGAGAGTTTCGGACAAAATCGTCTGAAATGTTTTTTGGCCAAAAACACTGCATGTATGAAAGATACTTTAAAAAAATAAAAGAGAATTTTATGAAAAGGTTAATGGTAATTATGATGGTTGCGGTAGCAACTGCTTGTTCGAAAGATGAGGTGACAGAACCTAAAGCTTCGTTAGGTAGTACAATTGAAACAGCATATTCAAAAGCAGTGGTGTTGCAGGAGGGTGTTGAAGTAAAAGTTACGAAAATAGAAGATAGCCGTTGTCCGAAAAGCGTTGTATGTGTTTGGGCAGGTATGGTAAAAGTATTCTTTAGCGTAAGCGAGGGTAATACTACTAAAGAAGCCGTAGTTGAAATATTGGGTGACCAAACGAAACCACCAAAAACTTCAGTAGAACTAAACGGTACTACTTATGTAATTGAAGTTTCTGATGTATCTCCTTATCCGCAGACTCCGGATCCAATCAATTTGCAGGATTACAAAATCAGCTTTACAATCAAGAAAGCATAATAAAAATAAAGGCTAACCTTTCCCGGGTTAGCCTCTAATTTTTTAAGCCTGAGGTTCGCTTGGTGGCGTTGTTGTATCTTCAGGCTTATTGCCACCGAATAAATCCTGTAAGAACTTTTCAGCACCCGGAAAATACTGTTTCAGCGTTTCTGCTCCTTCAGTTTTCAGTTTTTCGAAATATTCAGGTGCTTTATCAATGGCTCCTTCAGCCTCACCTTTAAACTGATTGGCTTTATCTTTCAAATCAGCCAGCGCTTTTTCACCCTCTTCGGTCTGTAAATATTTGTGTAAGGCTACACCCGCTGCTGCTCCCAGAACGAATGTGGCTAAGTGTTTTGCATTTACCATTGTCTTAAATTGATTTGTTGTTAACTAATTAACCAAAACTTCTGACGAAATTATGAGATAAAAGTATCAATAATTTATAATGATAATGTATAATTTTGCCTATAGGTAAAAAATATGGATAAATGGCCGAAAACCTCATTGACGATTACGCACGTATACTATTTGATTATCATTTTCTGAAACAGCCACTAAAAAAAGCTGATTGTATTTTTGTATTGGGCAGCCATGATCCAAGTGTTGCCGACTATGCTGCTCAATTGTATAACGAGGGTTTTGGATCAGGTATTATTTTCTCTGGAGGGGTAGTACGACCTGCAGGAGAGTTAAGAAACACAGTTCCTAAAACCGAGGCAGAAGCATTTTTTGATATAGCGGTTAATAAAGGAGTGCCCGCTGAAGCTATTTTCTTAGAAAATGAAGCCACCAATACAGGAGAGAATTTTATACTGACAAAAAGACTGTTAAAAGACCGTAAGCTGCCTTTTAGGAGTTTTATACTGGTACAAAAACCTTATATGATTCGACGGACCTATGCTACGGCAATGGTACAGTTCAGAGAATTTGAATTTAGCGTTTCGGCTCTGCCTGATAATTATGATTCTTATTTAGAACGCTGTCTGGCAGCTGGTATTTCCAGGGAACGTGTGCTTAGCAATATGACTGGTGATTTACAAAGGTTAAAGATTTACCCTGACAAGGGATTTCTTATAGCGATGGATATACCCGCTGAAGTATGGGCTGCTTATGAACAATTACTGAAACTGGGCTTTGAAGGGCGCATGGCAACCTGAGTATTTTGCCACTTAATAAATTATACCCGTTAAAAGTGGCCAATTTTTCGGCTTAATAAGAATCGCTTATTAATATTGTCCTGTAGAAAGCATGACAAGTGTACAAGCCTCTAAAGATTGAATTTTATTCTGAGAGAGCAATTCTTCAAATTCAGGATTTTCGGTACCGGGATTAAAGATGACTCGCTTAGGTTTTAAGCCTACAATATAATGGTAATATTCCGGTTGACGTTTGGGACTGATGTACATCGTTACGGTATCGACACCTTCCAGTTCCGGCTTGTCTGAATGTATTTCGTTACCGCCAATTTGCCCTTGGTCTCTACCTATAAGCTCAATTTCATGGCCGTGATTTAATAACCTGTTGGCAGCTAAAAAAGCATAACGTGTTGGGTCGGTGGACGCACCTATGACTAAAGTTTTTTTGGACATTCTTTTGCGATATTATTTTAGCAGAACAGTTATCCAAATAACTTTTGTTCCTGAATTTTAACCTGTTAAACTTTTTATTTAATGCGGACGCCGCGCGGAAAATGCACGGTTTTTTGATTAAACAAAGGAAAGACTTGAGTACTTAGTGGAACTACGTAAGAAATTTTTCACTGAATTATAATCGAAAAAACGCCATTTACAGTCAAAGGAAATAAGTTTGACAGGTTCCTTACATTAAAACTATAATTTAAAAACAATTTTTTTGTATATAATGTTGTTATATGCGAATATAATCCTAACTGTTGAGTTTATACCCACTTTTCTGCTGGCATACTTTTTTACGTAGATTGGATATAGTTAAGATTAACAATTATATAATTTTTGTGATGAATAGAGGACTGAACAGTGAAAAAAATGCTCTTTGGGCAGAACGATGGACACCGGTTGTCATCGATGTGGAAGGGGTTGAAAATCCGCCTCGTTATGAGGTTTCGAATTTTGGTAGACTCCGTAGCTTGCAAAACGATTCCAAAGGAACAATTATCAAGGGCTCGGTGATTCAGGGTTACAGGTCTCTGAACGTAAGATTACCTAAAGGAAAAACTTTTAATCGCTATATTCATAAATTAGTTGCAGAGACTTTTGTAAAAAGAGACAGCCTTGACCATAAGTTTGTTATTCATCTTGACTATGACAAAGTGAATAATCATTTTGAAAACCTGAAATGGGTAACAAAAGATGAAATGGTAGAGCATAACCGCGAAAATCCTGCCGTTAAGAATAAGCCGATTCCGAGAAATACGAAGAATTATAAATTGACCGAAACTAAGGTCAGAATGATAAAGAAGATGCTTCAGAATGAGAATACCCGCCTCAAAATGATAGCGAAACAATTTGGTATTACACATACCCAGTTGAATCGTATCCGTTCAGGCGAAAACTGGGGATATTTAAAAACTGAAGAATAATTATTTATTGATTGATGTGATAGAATACTTCGACCTCATATAAAGTATTTCGCATCGCTATGTATATCTCTGTAAAAA